>CAXHHE010000149.1:0-7839 GCA_964016365.1 uncultured Bacteriovorax sp.
TACACAGAAGCCTTCGTCGGCAGCGTCAGATGTGTATAAGAGACAGACGTACATCTTAAAACTCCGCGTCTAGTGTGAATGTGTGTGATTGTTTCTCGCCCAGAATCCCAGGTCTTTGGTATTCTGAAACGCGTTTTTCAAAAAAGTTAGTTTTCCCTTCAAGTGAAATAAGTTCCATCCACTCAAATGGGTTTTTCGTATTGAACATCTTTGGTGCTCCTAATTGAGTTAACCAGTGGTCAGCTACGAATTCAATGTACTCAGACATTGATTGAGAGTTCATTCCGATAAGAGAAACTGGAAGGGATTCAAGGATGAATTCTTTTTCAATTTCTACAGCTTCAGAAATGATTGCTGTGATTTCTTCTGCAGAAATTTGCTCTTCTTTATCTAGAAGAGAGTGCATTAGAACTGCGAACTGGCAGTGAAGACCTTCATCTCTTGAGATGAATTCATTCGACGTACATAGGCCGGCCATAAGGCCTCTTTTTTTCAGCCAGTAAATAGAACAGAAAGACCCAGAGAAGAAGATCCCTTCGATTGCAGCAAATGCAACCAGGCGGTGAGCGAATGATTTTTTAGAAGAGATCCAGTTAAGGGCCCACTTCGCTTTTTTTGCAACACACGCCATGTTGTCTACAGCGTGGAATAGTCTGTCTTTTTCTCTAGCGTCTTTGATGTATGTATCAATAAGAAGAGAGTATGTTTCAGAGTGGATGTTTTCCATCGCAATCTGGAATCCGTAGAAGCAACGTGCTTCAGGGATCTGAACATCTTTCATAAATCTGATAGCAAGGTTTTCGTTAACGATTCCATCGCTTGCAGCGAAGAATGCCAGAACGTGAGAGATGAAGTGTTTTTCATCTTTGTTCAGTTTTGTTTCCCAGTCGATTAGATCTGGAACAAGGTCTAGTTCTTCTGCTGTCCAGAATACGGCCATGTGTTTTTTGTACATGTCCCATACTTGGTGATATTTAATTGGAAAAAGCACGAAACGATCGTCGTTTGGTGCTAAGATTGCTGACTTGGCATCCTTTACCATGGTGTGTCTCCTGAATGTCTAAAAGCTCGTTGTGTGTGTGTGATAGAGTTTTTTGAGGCAACTTTTTCTTTAGTCTTAAAGGCCGGTATTGGACCTTTTTGAACCTTGAAATGATTTGATCAAAACACTCTATACTTTAAAAGATAACAAGATCGCGTAAGTTTACAAATATTTTATTGGCCAGATGAGGCGCAGAAATATTTGACTATTTTATTTTATCACTCTTCGAAGATTCATAAAAACATTTAATTATCAGTATGTTGGAGTAGGCAAAAATGGTCCTATGAATCTATTTTTTACCATCTAATTAAAACTTACTGCTAATAATTTGAGGCCTAATTAAATAAAAACAATTTAAAAATAGGTCTGACCACCACTATATATAGTGCAGAAACCATTGGAATCTTCATATATATTGTAGTCGCATCACGTAAAAATGGCCAATTTTGCGTAAGTTGAGGGCCTCTACAGGGCCTTCGTTGCCTTGACAGGGTTTTTCTCCGGGTTCCTAATTCTAGTTAGAATGAGAGGTGGATAGTCTTATGTTTATCTCGAAAATCAAACACGTCTTTATTGGCAACCCACTGACCATGGATAAACTCGAAGAAGAGAAAATCCCCAAGTGGAAAGCACTCGCGGTTTTATCATCTGATGCTCTCTCATCTGTCGCGTATGCAACGGAAGAAGTGCTTATTCCACTCTCACTTTTTGCTTTAACAGCAATGGCGTGGTCAATGCCGATGGCAGTGGGAGTTGCACTCTTATTATTAATCATCACACTTTCTTATCAACAAACTATCACTGCTTATCCGCACGGAGGGGGAGCATACACTGTTGCCAAAGAAAATCTAGGAGAGAATGCGGGACTGGTTGCTGGAGCTGCACTTCTTATTGATTACATTTTAACTGTGTCAGTTTCTGTTTCGGCAGGACTGGAAAATATTGGATCGGCCTTTCCTTTTATAGCTGAACACAAAGTGGCCATAGGTGTGACAATCATTTTCGCCATCATGATTTTAAATCTAAGAGGGCTCAAAGAGTCTTCTAATTTTTTTGCTTACCCCACGTACTTTTTTATTTTTTCCATTCTCGCGATGATTGTGATGGGCGCCTATAAAGTGATTACTGGAGCGGCCCCTGTAGTGCATCCGGTGCTGCATGAAAGCTATCCGGAAGTGCCAATCTTTTTACTTCTGCGCGCTTTTTCATCTGGGTGTTCAGCGCTAACGGGGATTGAGGCCATCTCTAACGGTGTGCCGATTTTTAGAAAACCTTCTCCAGTTAACGCTAAGATCACCATGATCTGGATGGCGGTGATTCTCGGAGGATTTTTCCTCGGGATTACGCTTCTTGCTCACATGTATGGGATTGTCCCGGCCCATGGGAAAGAGACCGTTATGTCGATGCTCTCAAAACAAATCTTCGGTGAAAATTATCTTTATTATGGAACTCAAATTGCCGTGGCCCTTATTTTACTTTTAGCGGCCAACACTAGTTATGCCGACTTTCCAAGACTCACATCTTTAATTGCACAGGATAGATTTCTGCCAAAACAAATGTCGAGCATTGGAGATAGATTAGTTTTTTCTAATGGGATTATTGGCTTAACCACAGCTGCTGCTTTATTGGTCATTATTTTTGGTGGATCAACCCACGCGCTTATCCCTCTCTATGCCGTCGGGGTTTTTCTTTCATTCACCATTTCTCAAAGCGGGATGATCGTTCATCACGTAAAAAATAAAAACCCACATTGGAAAAAGGGACTGGTGATCAATGCCCTTGGAGCGACGACGACTTTTGTGGTCCTCGTTGTTATTGCTCTCACAAAATTTACCAGCGGTGCTTGGATGGTTATTATCCTGATTCCGGCCCTTGTCTTCTTTTTTAAGAAGGTTAAAAACCACTACAGCCGCGTTTCCCACACCCTTGCCCGTGAGAATTACCACCAGGATTTAAAAACGGCCCACGCGCCTTATATCGCCATTGTTCCCATTTCCGGGATTCACCCGGGAGTTGTCCGAGCAGTAAAATACGCGATGACCATCAGTAAAGATGTGCGCGTCTGTTATGTCGACGTGGATAAAGAGGCCACCGCTAAAATGGTCAGGCTTTGGGAGAAGTGGTCGGATGGATTGCCACTTAATGTGATTGAATCGCCTTATCGTTCGGTCTTAGGGCCGCTCCTTTCTTATATCGATAAAACTCACATTGAGAGCGGGCGAGAGATGATTTCTGTCGTAGTACCGGAGTTTGTGACGAGGGAGTGGTATCAGCAGTTCTTGCATAATCAGATGAGTTTGGTTTTGAAGGCCGCACTTCGGTTTAAGCCCGGGAAGGTTGTGACGGCGATTCGGTATTATATTTAGAAAAACAAAAAGGCCCTCTTTCGAGGGCCTTCATTTTTTTTTAGGGGGGAAAATTAAGCTGCAGGCTGATATTTTTTCATTTTCATTTCAAGCTTCGCCTGAGTGATGAGCTTCTCCTGAACTTTCTTCAGATCACTCGTCCAACCAACAAATGAAAGGGTTTTAATCATCCATTTTGTCGGATCGAAGTGGTACCACTTGATCCCGTTTCTGTAATCAACCGGGAAGTAGTGGTGGTAGTTGTGGTAACCTTCACCGTAAGAGAAAACGGCCATGATCGCGCTGTCTCTTGCTGTGTTTGTATCAGTGTATGGACGAGTCCCTACAATGTGGCAAAGTGAGTTGATGAAGAATGTGCAGTGGTGAACGAAGACGATGCGGCCAAAACCAGCTAGTGCAAGTCCACCAAGAGCAGAACCTAAAAAGTATCCGATCACAGTTGGAAGGATCACTCCCATTGTCACTGCTAACCAAAGATAGTTTCTATGCTGCCACATAACTAGTTTGTCGTTTAAAAGATCTTTTGGGTATTTTGGTTCAACTTCTTTTTCCTGGAAGAAGATCCATCCGATGTGTGCCCACCAGAAACCTTTATTGATGTTGTATGGGTCTTTTTCGTCATCGACGTGAGTGTGGTGAATGCGGTGATCGGCCGACCATTTAAGGGCCGAGTTTTGGAAAGTCGCTGCACCAAAAATTAAATAAAGGAATTTTACCAGGTTGTTTGCTTTGTAAGCGCGGTGAGAAAAAAGTCTGTGGTATCCACCAGTAATTGAAAGTCCTGTGGCGAAGTAGAAGATAACCGCTAGAGCGATTTGCGACCACTGAAGACCATTTTGCATGAAGTATAGTGCGCTTAAGGCGATGGCAACGATAGGCGTTGTTGTTAAAAAGATTGTATTGACCCAGTCAATTTGCTTTTTCTTTTGGACTGGTTGTGTGTTTTCAGAACTAATGTCTAGGTTAGTTTCTAAGTGTTGTGGTTTCATGAGCGTGTCCCCCAATTATTCATATCTGGTAATAGAATAGCGAGGAAAACGCTCATGAACTGTAAAACAATTGTCACAATGTGGTGACAATTAAGGGTATGGAACTATCTAAGGAAGTCTTCAAGTACTAGAGAAGCTTCACTTTTTTCGTCACGGTATTTAACAATGATTGCACATTGAAGAGTTAGCCCCAGTTTTGTGGCATATTCATTGTCAGACTTAACCGGTCGGTTTCCAGGGACAACAATCGCGTTTTCAGGAATAGGTTCGCCTTTTTCCAGCATGCGGTTGTTAACGATATCATAGACAGGAATTCCTTTTGAAAGAATAACTCCCGGAGCGATAACCGCTCTTCTTTTAACGATAATACCTTCAACAATCACCGCCCCAGCACCAATGAAAGCTTCATCTTCAATAACTACGGGATTGGCCCCGATTGGCTCTAGGACACCACCGATTTGAACGGCCGTTGAAAGGTGAACTTTCTTTCCAATTTGAGCGCATGAACCAACAAGCACGTGTGAATCAACCATTGTTCCTTCGTCTACGAAAGCACCAACGTTGATGTAGCTTGGAGGCATGATGATAACACCTTTAGCGATGTAAGCTCCACGGCGAACAGACGTTCCACCAGGAACAACGCGGATTCCTTGCTCTAAACGAAAAGACTGTGGCATTAAATTATGTTTATCAACAAATCCATTTTCTTCTTTTAGAACGCCAGCTTTAAAAGCTTCAAGGATTTGAGCTTTCACTTCAGTGTTGGCAACCCATTTCCCATCGATAAAATTCGCCGCGCGAACTCTTCCGCTTTCCAGGTCGTTAAGATTTTTTTCCCAAATTGTTGTTGTAACCATTAGTTGTGCTCCTTAAACCACGTAGTAATATTTTTATCAGCATTAAGAACAGGAGAGTTATCTGCCAGGTCTAAATGGTGAAGAGGTGCGCGCAGAACGTTTGTTTTGATCTGTCCTTTTGCGTGCATTAAGTTTTTTACAGGGACCGGGTTAGCGGCAATAAAAAGAGTGTCGCAGGCCTTTTTCCAAAGATCTGCTTCTGTGTTTGAAAGTTTTCCCGCCAATGTTTTTTCAACATAAGCGCGTGTTTCAACCGGCCAGGCATTTGAAGCTACCGAAACTAAGCCCACACATTTGTGTGGATAAAAATCAGGAACCATTCCATCATCGCCACTGTAAAGGCGAGCGTTTGGTGCAGATTCACCGTATTTTTTGAAGTCCTCAACTGATCCAGACGCTTCTTTAATCGCCCAGAAATTTTTGTGGTCTTTTAAGTTTTTAATCGCATTGAAATTCATTTTTACACCCGTTCTTCCTGGAACGTTGTAAAGCATACAAGGTTTGTTTGCTAAGTCTAAAATCGCTTTAAACCACTGTGTTTGTCCGTGCTCGCCTGGTTTTGCGTAAAGGGGAGTCACCACTAAATAAGCATCAAGACCACTAAGTGTATTTAAGTACGTCACGTATTCAAGTGTGTCTTTTTGATTGAATCCACCAATACCGGTCATCACGGGAACTTTTAGGTTAAGGCCTAGACCGAACTCCAGGATTTTTTTGCATTCATCTTTGTTTAAGTTTAGCGCTTCACCCGTTGAACCTAAAATAACGACTGCAACGTTGGCCGCTTCTTGTTGTCTTAGGATTTTTTCAAATGTTGGGTAATCGACAGTTGAGTCGGCATTCATTGGAGTGACGATCGCTGTCCATAAAGGATAGTCGTTAAGATTTTTCATATTACTTAATTCCTTTTAAAAGTTCCTTCTGGACGACATCTTGAAATAAGTGAAGTCCCGGAGTGAGTGTTGAAATAATGTTGGCCCCGTAAAGTGCGCCTTCAGCAAAGATTTTGCGATCAAGTGCTGTGTGTTTTAGGGTGATTTCTTCTGTGGCCGTCTTTAGTGTGAGTTCGTGGATTCCTATCACATCTCCAATACGCTCAGAAGTGATATTCATCTCGTGACCGGCCCAGGTTTTCCACGACAGTGCTGTTCCACTTGGGGCATCGAGTTTTTTAGTGTGGTGGATTTCATTCATTGAAAATGAGTAATCAGAAAGAATGCTGCCGGCATTTTTCATAATCAGAATCATCTGGTGAACCAGGTTCATCCCTAAAGAAAAGTTGGTGGCATAAATCCATTTGATATTGTTTTTTTGGAGAGTTTCAGAGAGTTCACTCCCAAAAGAAATGCCTGTACTTCCAGTGACCACTGGGATTTTAGCGTCGATTAAAAGTGGCATATACTCGCCAAAAACATCGCCAGTTAAAAAGGAAATCACCACGTCATGGCCTTTTAGCGACTCAAGTGTCGGGTGGTTTTTAGAATCAAAAACAGTGTGTGGGATTTTTTTCTCGATTAATAACTCGAGAACTTTACCACCAGTTTTGCCTTTTCCAAGAAGAGCGATTTTCATTTTTTCTTAACCTTCAATAAAAGTCTTGTGCAGTTTTTTGATCGCTTCTTCGCCCGCACTTCCATCTACGATGAAACAGAAGTTGTGCTTACTTGCTCCAAGACAAATCATGCGCACATTAATGCCATCAATGGCATTGAAGATTTTTTTCGCTAACCCTGGTGTGTGGTTGATGTTGTTTCCGATTAAAGAAACTAACGATAAGTCTTCTTCAACTTGAACGACGGCAAGTTCTTCCAGGTCGCGGATTAAGTCTTTGTTTAAAAGAGCAGAGTCATCAAGAGTCATTGAAACGGAAATTTCAGAGGTCGTGATGGCATCGATACTGACTTTATGATCGTTAAAAACTTTAAAGATCTGATACAAGAATCCGTGAGTGTATAACATTTCTGGTGTCGATAAGGTCACCAGCACTTGTTTTCTTCTTAAGGCCATAGCGCGGATTAAAGGAGCGTCGTCGACTTCTTTTTTTATCCACGTTCCACCAGCTCCCATTTCAAAACTTGATCCGACAAAAACCGGAATTTGTGAACGGATGGCCGGCATAAGTGTCGCCGGGTGAAGAATCTTTGCTCCAAACGTGGCAAGCTCAGAGGCCTCTTTAAAAGAGATTTCTGAAATCGCGCGCGCCTCTGGACAAATGCGCGGGTCCGTTGTGGCAATCCCAGCAACGTCAGTCCAGATTTCTAAAATATCAGCTTTAATCCCTTCAGCTAAAATCGCTGCCGAGTAATCGCTTCCGCCACGGCCAAGAGTGGTCGTCATGCCATCAAGAGTTTGTCCGATAAAACCTTGTGTGACATAAACTGTGTTTTCGTGTCTGATGGCCCCTAGTTTTTTATCGCATGCTTTGATGATTTCATTGGTTTGCGGGCGGGCCTTTCCAAATTGATTGTCAGTCACTAAGACATCTCTGACGTCAAGCCATTTTGCTCTGTGATCAGAGTTGGCCTTTTTTAAGACTAAGTCTGTCTCTTATACACATCTCCGAGCCCACGAGACGCTCAGTTATC
>CAXHHE010000150.1:0-7838 GCA_964016365.1 uncultured Bacteriovorax sp.
TTATTTTAAATTTTTTTAATTTATTATTCGAAAAGGTGAGCGTTTTTCTTAACGTACTTAGTGATTGAACCAACTTTATCAAGAGTACGGATCGCTGCAGAAGAAAGTTTTAGACGAACAACTGAACCAGTCGCTGGATCGAAAACTTTTTTAGTATGTAGGTTAACTTGTTTCTTAGTTTTTGTTTTGTTGTTAGCGTGAGAAACTTTGTTGGCAAGTAGTCTTCTCTTTCCTGTTAAATCACATGTGCGTGCCATAAAAAATCCTTTATTAAAGATAGTAGTTATTTATTAAATTCTTAAAAAGAGTCAAAAAGATAACTCAATAGGGGCAAAATGACAAGAAGCTTTCTATACTCATTTATTTAGCTCCCTGTGTTGGCCACTTTCGCTGCCCCTTGTCTAGGAGCACCATCCGGCAATGACCACCCTTTTTCCCTCTGTAACTGCACTTACCATGTGCTCAAATCCATAAATTCCCGTTTTAAAGATCAGGATCGTCCCCATCGGGCGGGTAGCGATTTTATGGTACTCCGGAAGGCCTTTGGCCCTAAATCTCAGCTCGCCACCCACTGTTTGGGCATGGTTTTGAGTTAAAGAAAGGGAAAAACCCAGGATACGGGAACCGTCATCGTGCCAGATTCCGTCTTCATCTTCGGGGGCACTTCTGATGGCGATGATGTGCTCGATGCTCTCAAAGTCTAAAAGCGGTTTTAAGAAGTCAAAGAGGACTCCGCCTGGTTTCTCTGCTTTTAGGAAGTACTGATCGAGCTCGCGCCAGTTTTCGGCCTTTAAAAGAGAGATGATTTCTTCGTTTAAGGGAAACTGTCTTTCGATGATGTGATTTTCTTCGAGTTCAAGGTCTTTAATCATTCGTCTTCCATGCACTCGTAGATTTTTTCCACCGGAACTCCGGCCTCAACTAACAGGGATTTTACTTTGCCTAGAATCCACATTCTAGTGGGGCGGTTGTAGCGGATTTTGTTGTCGAAGCTTTTTACAAAGTCATCGATGAGAAAATCCGAGTCGGGGTAATTTTTTAAGACCTGATGGTAAACGTTTTTAGTAAAACGAACCACGCCGATAGAAATATAACGGATGGCCTCAGGAGGAAGAGCGAGAGAGAGTTGATGGATCAAGTCGTAATAGGACTCTTCCAGCTTGTCGTCGTAAATAATCGGGTCAAAGTGAATTCCGATAGGAAAGCCGCGCTCGTGCAGGTCGCGAATCGCCTGAAGTCTGGCCTTTAGGCCCGGTGTTTTTAAGTCGTTCATCTTGGCCCTGTGTTCAGGCGCAAGGGAGAAGCTCACTACAATATTAGGAGAAGGCTCGAGCTTAATGAGCTCTTTAATGTTCACTGATTTAGTTCTTAGTTCCAGGTAAGCATTCGGCAGATTTTTAAAGAGATTAAAGTAGTGGGGAAGTTCACCTGTTAAGTGAGTCAGCGCTAATGAATCGCTGTATTCTCCAGCGTGAAACCAGATTTTTTCGCCTGGATGATTTTTTTCATGCTCGTCTGCTAAGCGCTTAATCTCGTCGCCAATTTCTTGGTGATTAAGAAAAATCACGATGTCGGGAGATTGAAAGTACCCTTGCAGGTAGCAGTAGTTGCATTCGTAAATGCAGTTATAAGCGTGAACAAAGTAGTAGTGAGGCTCACCTGATAATCCATAAGCGGGAGGAGCTGGCTTAACGAGCTGTCCTTTTTTCTCTCCGATAAATAAGTTGAGATTGGTGCGTTTTTGCAAATACGGTTTTTTGACTCTGCCAAAAACGTCTTCAATTTTTTTGATGAATTTAAATTCACTCTCGGGAAATTTCGTTTGGATTTCCTGAACTTTCGGGTGTGATTTTAAATGCTCTTCAATGAAGATTTTTTCAAACATCATCGCCCAGGTTCCCTTGGAAGATTTCTTTGATCTTCTGGTAATTAAACTGCTCCAGAGCGAGAATAAGTTTCTTTTGATCTTTGGTGTTTCTGATCTGGAAGTTGAGTTGAACATAGTCTTGCTCTAATTCAGGATCAAAACTCACTTGGGCGCCTGTTTCAATCAGAGGTTTTAGGTTCTGAGTGATTTTTTCTTTGATTTTAGTGTTGAGTGGATTTAGTTTTTGATCCAGTCTCATGAGAAGGAGTTTACTCAATTCTTTAGGAGTGCGCTCCAATCCTTCTCCTTCAATGATGCTTGAAAGAGTGGTCAGAATGTCTTCTTCACTCATCGCCTTTTTAATTGCAAGACCTCTAAGGACGGTATGAAGTTTTCGCGCTTGTGATGTCGTAAAATAAAGCTTGGGGTGGGTGAGAAGCTTATCTTCCAGCGTTTCGGCCTGAATTGCGACGGCTTTTTTCACTGTCTTTTCTTCGCGTTCTAAAAAGGCCTGAAGCATTTTTTTAGAAAGGGCCGGGGCTTCTTCTTTGACTAATTTACAGAAATCATCAGACTCTGCTTCATCAGAAATAAGTTTTAAGGCAAAGGCCGGAAGAGAAAAAAGGTGAGCAGCACTCATAATCGACCAGAGTTCGCGGTCAACCATGTCGGCAAAACTAGAAAGCATTTTCTTTTCTTCGAGAGTTGTGACTCTTGAGTAAGCGCTGATGCAATCGAGGCTAGAGTGTTGAGTTGTCGTAAAAGACTTAAACTCGCATCTCTCAGCGTTTTGAGCATAACTTGATCTCACCCAAGCGGTATCGCCGATTTTAAGTTTAGGACTTAAGCTTCCAGCGATTCCGATATTGATGACTTCATCTAATTCTTCTTTGAAGTTGGCGATGACGGCAACGGTTTTCTCGCTGGCGTCTTTTAATCCTTCACCAGTAATAAGCAGGTAGTAGTTTTTTGTTTTAAAAAGACCGCTGAAATAAAATTCAACCGGGGCAAATTCCCATTGATTGAAGAAGGCCTGGGCCTCTCCTCTGTGAGCGAAAACTAAAAGTTTCATTATTCGTACCTTAAAGCATCAATGGTCTGGATACGTGCGGCCTTTCTTGCGGGCCAGACTCCAAAGATAAGTCCGGTGAAAAAAGAAAGGAAAAAGGCCGGAGGAATAATCCAAAACGGCGGGCGCATATCAAAGCCAGGAAAAAAGAAGAAAAGCGTATAAGTGATCACAGCAGAGATAAAAATCCCCACGAGTCCGCCTGAAACGGAAATCACCACGGCTTCAATGATAAATTGTTTTAAGATGTCACTTTGACGGGCACCCACGGCGCGGCGGATACCAATTTCTCTGGTTCTTTCAGTGACCGACACCAGCATGATGTTCATGATCCCGATACCACCAACTAGCATCGAAATAAGAGCGATGGCCCCAAGAGCGTAGGTCAGCATGTTTAAAATCGTGTTCATACTCTCAAGCATAGTCACTTGAGTGATGATGGTGAAATCTTCCTCGCCGTTGTGGCGCTCTTTTAAGATTTCTGTGATGTCTTTAACGGCGTCGTTTAGGCCATTTCTGGTTTTAGCTGCGGCCCTGATACCAAAGAGCCTATCGGTGTTAAATAATCTAAGAGCAGATTTTGTCGGAATGAAAACCATGTCATCGACGTTAAAACCCATCTTATCGCCGGTAGGTTTAACAATCCCGATAACTCTGTGTTCACTGTCGTTAACTTTGACCAGCTGACCTAAGGCCATGGATTCGCCAAAGAGGTTTTTCTTAACGTTGTAACCTAAAACGACCACACGTTTTCCGGATTCATCATCTTCTTTACTGATGTAGTTCCCTTGAATGATGACCATGTTAAAGATTTTGATGAACTGGTCATTTGATCCAAGGATGTTGATGTTGTTTGTTCCTTGTTCGGTTTTAACCACACCGGCACCAAACATGACACCAGAGACGGCCGAAAGGGATGTGGCGTATCTTTGCAGGGCCTCAACATCGCTTAAAAGGAGTTTTCCTTTACTCGATGAGACGGGAGGACCCATCGTCGATTCTTTATCAGTGCGTCCGGGTTGAAGCATGATCATGTTCGTCCCAAGACTTTCAAATTCATTGGTGATGTAGCGTTTTGCTCCCGTCCCGACTGAGACGAGAAGGATCACGGCGCTTACCCCGATAATCATTCCAAGCATCGTCAGCATTGAGCGGAGTTTGTTTTCCACTAAGGCTTCAAAAGAGTTGATGACAATTTTTTTCATGATCATACGGACTCCTCACGGATTTTTCCATCTGACATGCGCAGGACGCGTTTACATCTACGGGCCACGTTATTGTCGTGGGTAACAATGATAACTGTTACACCTTGTTTATTAAGTTCTTCAAAAAGGTTTAAAATTTCTTCAGACGTTTTTGAGTCCAGCGCCCCTGTTGGCTCATCGGCCAAGAGGATTTTTGGATTGTTTACCAGTGCTCTGGCGATGGCCACGCGTTGGCGTTGTCCACCAGAGAGTTCATTGGGAAGATGGTGGACGCGCGAAGCGAGTCCAACTTTATCCAGAGTCTGCAGGGCCATTTCTCTGATTTTGGCATCAGTCAGGTCTTTATTGTAGGCCGAAGCATACTGCATCGGCATTTCCACATTTTTTAAAGCAGAAGCTTTGGGTAGTAGGTGGAAGCTTTGGAAAACGAAGCCGATCTTTTGATTGCGGTAATGAGAAAGCTCATCATCGTTCATCTCGGTTGTGTTTGTTCCATCCAGATAGTAGGTTCCATCACTTGGAAGGTCGAGTAGACCAATGATGTTCATCATCGTTGATTTTCCCGATCCCGATGCCCCAACGATCGAAGTGAATTCACCTTCGTTGATTTTAATCGAAACATCATTTAGGGCATGAATCTCTTCTTCACCCATGATGAAATTCTTATGAATGTTTTTTAATTCAATAAGAGACATTTTATTCCTATAGCCAAGTCGCTTCTTTGACTTTTACTTTCATGCCGTCTGTGAGTTCAACCCCTTCAAGTGGCTTTGCCACCAGTTCGTTTGGCTTTACACCATCGAGAATTTCCACGCGCTCGTAGTTTCCAGTTCCAACTGTTACTGGGCGCTTAACGAGCTTTGAATCTTCAATCACGAAAACTGAACGGTTTTTGCCAACACCGGTTAAAACCATGGCCGGAAGAATCGTTGCATCTTTTTTGGCTTCGACCACAATTTCCACGTCAGCAGATGCACCAACTGGAATCAGATTTTGGCTTTCTAAAATTTCCAGTTCGATTTGGCTTGTTCTGTCCTGATCCTTAACTGTCGAGACAAAAGGAGCAACTTTAGTGAGTCTTGCTTTGATGATTTGGTTTTTCATCGCGGGGATTTTGACTCTGGCATCTTGCCCGATCTGAATTTTTTGCAAATCGACTTCATCGATTTCACCTTTAATCAAACGAGTTTTTAAATCGATGATCTGAACGTCGATCTTTTTATCCGTCGTCGCAAGACTCGCTCCACTTTGGTAGAACTCACCAACTTTTAAATTTAAAGCAGTGATCATTCCATCAAAAGGGGCCTTGATGATGGTTTTATCTAAGTTGATTCTTGCTACTTCTCTGGCGCGGTTAACACCGTCAAGGTTGGCCACAGACACAAGCCCGTTTTTATAAAGCTCCTGGCTTCTTTCGTAATCTTTAAGAGCTTCGTTGTACACAGCTCGAAGATCAGCATTCTCCAGCTCCGCAATCACAGTTCCCTGACTGACTTTATCTCCTAGAGACACATGAATCTTTGAAATTCGTCCAGGAGTTCCGAAAGCAAGCTCTGCTTGCTGTTTGGCCTCAACAGTTCCTGAGTTTGTTGTTGTGACAGTGCTTTCAACTGTTCCTTTTCCTAACTTAATCCCAGTGACTTCAACTTTGCTTCCACATGAAGCAAGAAGAAGAGTAAGAACTAAAAGAGATACAATATTTTTCATAAGCCGGCCTGCCATAGGTAATTTTGTGAAAGGGTGTAGAATTGAATCTTGTTTTGCGCAAGATTGATTTTAGAATCAAGCAGATCATCCTGAACTTCCAGCAGTTCAAAGAGTGAACTCTTTCCTAATTGATATGATTTTGAAGTTAAGCGGTAGAGTTCTTCAAACTGAGATACGTTTAGGGTTAGTGATGACACCAGCGTTTCCAGAGCATTGATACGAATCAGTGTCGTATTTAAGTCATTTTCCAGTTGCTGTTTTTTTAAACCGATTGAGTATTCGATTTGTTTTTTAGCAAAGTATTTTTCAAAGTGGCTTGAAGCAAAACTTCCACCGCTAAAAAGAGGAATCGTCAGGACTAAGGCCACTGTATGCGAGCGGGTTGGGTTATGAAGTGTCCCTTCCCAGTTTTCAGCCGCGTTTGTATAAGAGCCCTGGATTCTTAAATCAGGGTATTCGTTTCTCGTGAAGTCTGAAAGCGCCAGGCGGTTGATCTTTTCTTCCAACTGTAGACTTTGGTATTTCGGGCTGGCCGTCAGGTTAGGGACTTCTTTTTTTGCGGCCACAGTGCTTAGCGAGTTAATCATTTCTAAAATCTGCTCTTCACTCAGGTTGGAAACAAAGTCTAAGTCTTTTTGTTCAAGACCAGTGTATTCAACAAAACGGTTTTTCGCGTTTTGCTCTTCTTCGATATAAGAAGTCTTTTTTGAAGTCAGAGAAACTAAGTTGGCGTCTGAGCGAAGAACATCAATCTTTGTTTTTTGTCCCAGATCAAATCCAAGCTGAGCTTCTTTTTTTCCTGTCTCAGCTTTTTTTAGCGAGTTCTCTACTGCCGCCGTTTTATATTTGGCCAGCAAGTAGTTCAGGAAGTAAGTCGTAAACTGAATAGGGTATTCGCTTTCTTTGATCTCAACATCAATTTCGCTTTTATCTTTTTCGGCAAAAGACTTTCTGGTGTTTTGAATCTGGTTGAAATTCACCAGCGACCATTCGTACTGGATGGCCCATGAAGAGTTTAGAACTCCAATACCAAGCGCGCGAAGAGCGGCGTTTTTATCTTCAAAGAAGTCTTTTTCTCTTTTTAAAACTAAGTTGACGTTGGGAAGGTGGCTTGTGAAGCGAGTGTAGTTTTCTGCTTTTTTCTGCGAACGAAAGGCCCTGACAGTTTTTAATTCTGGCGAAATGTCCTTAGACTTTTCCTGCAGGGAGCGAAAGTTTTCGACCAATGTCGTTGAATCAGCAAAAGAAGACCAACTAACTAAAACAGAACTTAGGAAAAAGAAAAACCGCGGGGACATTTTCATGACGAATGCTCTCATTCCTGTACAGATTAAAATTTAGATGTTTATTATTACACCTATTAGAAAAGCTTCACAAGGATATGTTCATATGACGCAATTACTAAAAATGGTTAGTTCACTCCCAATTGCCTTCGGTGGCGCCGCTATCAGCGGAGAAGGAGGAGGTTACGGTTTTGGTGAAATTAGCGAAGGTGAATCTATTGACCTCTTACACCAGGCCTATGAGGGCGGAATCCGAATTTTTGATACAGCTCCCATTTATGGTTTTGGATTGTCAGAACTAAGAATGGGCAAAGCATTTAAAAACATGCGCGAGAAGGTCTTCCTGGTTTCAAAGTCAGGGGTGACTTGGCATGAGAATAAGCGTGTCGACATGACCAATGATCCGAAGGTTGCGGAAAGAATGCTGGAGCAGTCTCTGCGCGATTTAAATACGGATTTTATTGACCTGTACATGGTTCACTGGCCGGATGCCCGCGTGGATATCAGAAAGACAATGGAAGTGCTTTCTAAGGCAAAACACCAGGGGAAAATTAAGCATATCGGTCTATGCAACACTAACTTAGACGAGCTTAATAAGGCGTTTGAAATTGACCGCGTAGAAGTGGTGCAGTCTGAATTTAACTTATTCACTAACTGTCTCTTATACACATCTGACGCTGCCGACGAAGGCGTCTGGGTAGATGTCG
>CAXHHE010000151.1:0-7822 GCA_964016365.1 uncultured Bacteriovorax sp.
TAACTGAGCGTCTCGTGGGCTCGGAGATGTGTATAAGAGACAGGGTTTAGAAAAACTCAATGAGATGAATGTAAAAGTTTTCCCGGAAAGCGCTGGTCTGGTTATGGGTAAAGAGCTTCCAGGAGCTCCTGAAAAACTGGGAGGCCAGCTGATCCGCGAAATCCCGGATGAAGTTGTAAACTCAAAGAGTAAATGGCTTTCTTTTTCGGCGCTGATGAGCCCGAATAAAAAACCAAAACCATTAATCATGGATGTTATCAAGGCCAGCGGAATGGATTCATTCACCTTCTTTGAAGAGTACATGATTAAAAGCTACATGAAGATGTTTGAAAATCTTTCTCTAAAATCAGGAATGAATTTTGAGCCTCACTCACAAAACTTATGTTTTGAAACAACGATGGATTTAAAACCAACTGGTAAATGGGTTGTGCGCGACTTCGGTGGAGTCTGGCCGGATGTTTTTACTATGGCCAAAAATAATGGGCCGGTTGATGTTTATATGGAAAGCACTAACGTAAAAAAATTCAAACTTCGTGGTGGACGCTCTAACTACATTAGCAGTTACGTTTTTTTCTATAAAAGACAGGTCTTCGATATGATGCTTTCTCAAGTGGCCATTTACGATGAAACAATGACCCAAAAGAAAATGGCACAGCTTAAGGCCATGATTGATACTGCTTTTATCAAGCAGATCAACTCTTACTTGGGACTGAATTTAAAGACTGTTCCCAATATGAATGACTATAAAGTGATTGAAGAACTGGTGATCAATGAAACCAAAATGCCCGAAGAGATGCCTAAAAAACCACTTTCTGAATCAGCTGATTTAAAAGAATTCATCCTGAAGAAACAGGAAAATGAAGAATGGATCAGCATGGCCAAAGTTAAAGGGAAAACTGAGTTTTTCCTGACTGACCACGGGGTTTATGAAGTGCAAAAAGGTAAAGTCGTCGGCATGGCCTTCTTTAATGCCCAAGAAAAAGATGAGTACAAAAAAGGCACAGGATTTGTGCTGAAACTTAGTACCCAAATCCCGGCGAAACCATTAAACTGCTGGGGTCTATTAAAGGCTTTTTTCTAGAGGACATTATGCTCAACCACCGCTTTCTAAATAACGGCAAACCAGTGCTGGTAATGCTCCATGGACTACTCAGTTCTCTGGATACATTTGCCCCTCTGATCCCTACACTTTCTGAGCATTTCTCTGTCTTATTAGTTGATCAGCGCGGGCATGGAGCTTCAAAACCTGAAGGCCATGACTATACTGCTGATGCCATGGCACGGGATCTAAAAGAGCTTCTTGATCATCTAGGAATTAAAAAGATCACTCTCCTTGGTCACTCAATGGGTGGAAGAACTTCACTGATGTTTGGAAAGCTTTATCCTGAGATGGTTGAAAAAATGATCATTGAAGACATGGGGATTCATCAAAGACAGCCTCGCTCTCCAGAGCGCGACCAGGAAAAAAGTGAAATCGCTAAAAAAGCAGAGGTCGAAAGCCTGCTCTTTGACAACAAAGACGATATCTTCACCATCATCTCTCCCCTTTACTCATACGCTGCTGATTTGATGAAAACAAAAGTGGTCGAAAGAGACGGTAAGTATGAGCTTAAATTCTGGCCTCACGTTTCTGTTCTCTATGGTTACCAGGGAAATTATTCTGACCTGACCTCTGCTTTAACAGAGACAAGCTTTCCGGTCTTTTTTATCAATGCTGACCCAGCAGTAGGCTCTGCGCTTACGCCGACTTGTATTGAACACATCAAGACTCACGTCCCACGTGCACTGATGTATGAAATCCCAAAGTCCTGGCATAACATTCACAAGACTCACCCAAAAGAGTTTTGCGAAGTCGTTATTAAATTCCACAAAGGTGAAAAGATTTAATCTTGTCTTGCGCGGATCTTACTTGAAGAAAGACTTCTGTACGGATGATCTGGAAGAATAATAATTTCCAGTTTTGGATTTATGGCCTTCACCTTTTCAATCTGAGGCCCGTAATCACTTGTCTCAAAGTCTCTTGGGGCCACATAGATTTTAGTCAAAGCATTGAGTAATACTTCTGGTTCATGCCACTTGAGAATGTTCATGAAGGAGTCGTCCCCCATCAGGAAATTCTTTTGTGCGATCTTAACTTTAGGCAGCCAGTTTGACGTCGGGTTTGGTTTATTGCGCCCGAAAAACCCCGGGTAAACAGAGTATGGCGTGTCTTTTAAGGTCAGGCACAGGTGCATGAAATCGTCATAAGGATTCATTTTATCTTTGAGTTCTTTATGAGGATTGCAATCAGGTACGATCACAATATTTTCTTCCGGGCAAAGCTCCAAACAGGCCATGTGCCCAGGGTGAAAAGGAAAAAAGCTTCCACCAAAAAACGTCACACTGTCTTTAATTTCGTGCTTAAGAATATCTGATTTGATCTGCCCTTTAGGTGTTGAAGAAAGCACGGGCATAAACTTAAAGAAATCCCCTAGAGAGATCAGAAGATTAAATTGATCCAGTTGTGAGAGGTCATCTAGTTTATAAATATCACACCACTCATCATGGTGTTCTCCACCCAAGTGAGCGCTGTCTAATTTAACTTCCAGTGAGTTTCTAAACTCAAGTGGGTAAAGAAGCTGCATTACCTAAAATCCTTATTCGAAATCGCGGTCCATCACCGTCTTTCTGCCTTCCATGCGGGCCTTTTGGGCCGCACGATCAGTGTGCCTTCTCACAATTGTTGAGAGAGCTTCCATCACGTTGGCAGATGTGTTCATGTCGTACTTGTCTTTAATATATTGTTTAAGCTTTGAAGCGACAATGAGAATATCTTCTTCATTTGCAGACCCAACTACTTCTGATCCACTTGCTGGTGTCGGTTTATTCGATACAATCACTCTTCTTGGAGCTGAGTCGTCACTGGCCGGATTGTAATCTTCTTTTCTTGGAGAGCGGTTTTCTTCGGCCCATGAACTCTTGTGATTCATCACCGGGTTGTGCAGGTTCCAGCAGTCGACTGAGCAAAAAACAAGCTTGCGACAAGTGCTGACATTGCAGGCCTGGTAAATGGTATTAAAGCCGATTTCTTTCTTGCAGCTTCCGCATTTTCTCCAATAGGTCAATTCCGACACTTTTAAGCTCCTTCTCGAATCAATTTCGTGTTAAACTGATTTTAACATGAATTTTGAAACCGAATATAAAAACATCCGCTTTTTGATTTCACTCGAGAAAGAGAACTACACAGACATCTCCCTTCTCATGGGTGATAAATTTAATCGACTTCCCAACCAGACAATGATCGAGATCAAAAAAGGCCAGCTCGGCCCTTACAACCTGGTCATTACTTCGATTCAGGATGATGAGGAGTTCACTCATTACCTGAGCGGGATCTTACTGACGACTAATGAAGAAGAGCTTTTAGAAGAGCTTGGTTCATACCTTGAACAAGAGCATATACTGGATGACATTGTGGCCAAGAGAGTGCGCTATGCTGTTTCACCCGGTCCCATCTGGAAACAATAAACACAAATAAAAAAGGCCTCTTTCGAGGCCTTTTTTTATTAAAACTATCTACACTGAGTAGAGCTTAGAACAATTCTTTCAACCCAAGTTACGTCCCCTTGGAAAGTTGCTGCTTCATCATTTGTATTAGCAGCTGAGATCGTAAGAGAGACGTCTTTGTCTGTCTTTCTGTCGTAGTACTGGATCCATCTTGTACCGAATCTTGTTTGGTACTGGATTGAACAAGCTACACCACCGTTTGGTACTGGGTAACAAACTTGAACCGGCTCTTGGTATTGGCAAGATTCAGTTGTTTGTCTTCTTTCAGAATCAGTTACAACTGTTGCGACTGTTCCTTTTAAGTCAACTGGCTGTCCAACTGTATTTGAGTTGTAAGCAAACGATCCATTTGATGGGATTGATCCATCTGGAACGTTGAACTCATATTTTTCATCGCTGTCGTTGTTAAGGCGAAGAGTGATTTTCTTTTTAGTGTTAGCCTTGATGTCTGCTGAATATGTCCCTACTCTCACAGTTCTTAAAACACCTTTTGTTGTTTTAATTTTTACATCTTTATTAACGTTAAGTTGTCCTTCGATTTTTTCACAGCCAGCAAATAGAATCGCGGCCGCAACTAATGGTAGTAATGTTTTCATTTTGGAATTCTCCTAAAGTGGTAAAAAATTCAATACTTTGAACTTATCGCGGCTGCCGTAATAGGGCAAATTCCTGGTAAAAATGTAAGGTTTTAAATAAAAGCTTTGTGTCATTTGTGAAAAAACGGTGACATTATGGCCCCGCCTCCCTCTAAATCCCTATAAGTATGCGAACCTATAGAATTTACAAGCTTGGTTGAAACGCCCCCCTATAAAGGGTTATACCCCGGGTACATATTTTTTGGGGAATCCACACATTCATCACATGAGGGGCTACTATATGAAATTATCTAGAAAACTAACAAGTGCAGTACTTTTAGCAATGTCCGCGACATCAGTTATGGCCAGCGATGCTACTGATAAAGACTTTTCTCAGCTTTTATCAAAATACAAATTAAACGCTAAAGAGCAGTCATATTGTTACACAGATGAAAATGGAAAACTTCAAGGCTCAAACGTAGACCTGCAAGTTCGTCTTGCTTCAGTCACAAAACTCATCACAACTCTTTGGGCAATGGAAGAAAAAGGTCCAAACTATCGTTATGATACAAAACTCTATATCAAAGGAAATAACCTGCACATCCAAGGATCTTTCGATCCTTTTATGAGTAATGAAAAAATGCTTTTCCTGGTCTCTCAGTTAAACACTCTAGGGTACAAGCACTTTGATAAGATCACTTACGATAAAACAGTTCAGATTTTCCCAAATGCTCAGGTTCACACCGACCCATACCCTCTTATTACAAGAGACTCTAACGGAAAAAACATTAAGATGTATTTCAACACAGACTCATGGTCAAAAGTGTTTAAAGCAGAATACGATCGCCTGGCGTCTCTAGCTAAAAAAGACCGTTTCTTAAAATCGGTTGACATGAGTGCGGACGCTGTTGAATTCGCAGAGAAAAACCCTCTGGTAGCAGACATCAACAATGTTCCTGAAGATGTAAAAGTTCTAACTCTTACTTCTCCAGCTCTATATAAATACCTTAAAGAAACAAACGTTAAATCAAATAACTACTCTTCTCACACAATCTTCCTTGATTTAGGTGGAGCCGCTAAATTTGAGAAATGGATTGCAGATAGATTTAGCATTACGACTGATAAACTTAAGCTTTGGAACGGTAACGGACTTCCGACAGTTATCAATGGAAAGAGATATGACAACTACGCAACTTGTGCAGTTATGGCCGAGCTGATTGAAGCTCTTAAAGAGTCATCTGAAAGACAAGGAAAAGAAATTGAGGACGTCGTTGCAGTTCCAGGAAGTGACGCTGGTACATTTGCTAACCGTCTAAACTCAAGTGACCTAAAAAACACTTTCGTAGCGAAGACTGGTACATTAATGCATACATCGACTCTTGCGGGTGCAATGAACACGCAAAAAGGATATAGCTTCTTTGGTATCTTCAACCAGACAACAGATGTAACAAGCGCAAAATTAGTGCAAAACGCGATGGTAAAATCTCTAATGGATGAAATGAGTGGTCCAAAGACGTTTGGCTACCAGGTAGAAGGATTCCACGCTTACGACAACAACGAAAATGTTAAGAACTTCAACATTATCGATGAAGAAGAAGCTACTGACTTCAGTGCGATCGAAGGATCTCTTCACTAATCTGATTTAACATGAATAAACAAAAAGGCCCGCGTAATGCGGGCCTTTTTTATTTTGAAGCTTTTCTCTTTTCTTTGATAAATTCAATCACGGCCGGCAGAACTGAAATGATGATAATCGCAATCATGACCAGCTTAAAATTCTTTTGAATAAAAGGAAGATTTCCGAAGAAGTATCCTAACGGGATAAATGAAAACACCCATAAAACAGCGCCAACTACGTTATAGGTCATAAATTTTTTGTACGTCATCTCCCCGATTCCGGCGACAAAAGGAGCAAAGGTGCGCACGATGGGAATGAAGCGCGCGATGATGATTGTTTTCGCTCCATATTTTTCATAGAAGGCCTGGGCCTTAATCAGGTGATCTTTATTAAAAAACTTAGAGTCGTGTTTATAAAAAACTTTTGGCCCAACATACTTTCCAATGGCGTAGTTCACACTGTCTCCGATAATCGCCGCGGCCAGAAGTGACAGCGAGATCGTCCAGAAATCAAATGATCCACGGGCAGCAAAAGCACCGATAGCAAATAAAAGAGAATCCCCTGGAAGAAATGGCAGAACCACCACTCCGGTCTCACAAAAAATAATCATAAAGAGAATTAAGTAAGTCCAGCCGTGATACGTTTGGATCAAATAATCCAGGTGGACTTCAATGTGTAAAATGAAGTCGATAATTGCGTGAATGAATTCCATGAAAGGGTTCCTGTTGGTTACGGTTTATACCAACAGCGAGGACGGGCCCCTGGTCTATTGGTATCATTACAATGACCAATTTTAGCATCAGTCTCTGAAGTTGCAACATTAGATCCAACAGTACATAAGGCACCTTGATAAAGAGTATCAAAGCGGCATTGAGGTCTTGGGTAATTGTTTGTGTTCGTTCCCTTCACAATGCGGTCGTCTGTGGCGTCGATACTTACAGGCGTTTTTGCATCTGGAAGATGATTTAAGAAATGTGCGAAGCTTAAACTTGCCAGCATAGTGCGGATACAAATTTTTAGCTCACCCAGATTCTTATAAACGAAGTTACAGTCCTTAATGACTTTTTCAGGAACGTTTTCGTTGATTGAAACGTCTTCATTTTTTAATTCAGCGTAATAGTTCTTTAAACATTTCGAAGACGCCCAGTAATCTGCCTGTCCTTCAGCTGAAGGCCATCCATCATAAAGGAAAGTTCTCGGTGCTCCACCTAAGTGGTGACCAAGTTCGTGACAAACAACTAATGCCAGAGAGTCTTTCGTCATGCCTTTTGCGCGGGCAATTCCACCGGCCACGTGAACAGTCCACGTGTCGACTTCGCGAGTGGCATAAGCGTTTACAGTGTCATCATTCCAAGTCGCATTCATGACTAGTTGAAGGCCAGACTTTTCTAAAACTACTGGTGCATAAATTTTATGGAGGAGTTTAGTAACTGTGTTGAAATCGTGTTCTGTCACACTTTCGAAATCCTTCACACGAAGTGGAGGGATATGAAGGTCGTTATCCGGGACAGCATTGGCCATCAGAGATCCCGAAGCTCCCGAAAAGAGTGAAAGAATAAGGGCGAAAGACCACAGTTTTTTCATGGGCCGGAGTGTACTCAAAAGACAGCAAAAAGACT
This sequence comes from uncultured Bacteriovorax sp., assembly GCA_964016365.1. Taxonomy (GTDB): domain Bacteria; phylum Bdellovibrionota; class Bacteriovoracia; order Bacteriovoracales; family Bacteriovoracaceae; genus Bacteriovorax. The sequence continues at coordinate 7,356 of CAXHHE010000151.1, forward strand.
AACCTTTTTAAATGAAACTTATATTGCAAAACGCACAGCGCAATAGATACGCTAGACCTATGAAAACTCAAAAAATGCGCCACTCAGTTGCCCTACTGGCATTGATTCTTACATCTACTCAGGCCTTTGCCCATTGCCCATCAAGCTACAAAGAAGAAAAAGTATGCTTTATGCTGGAAAAAAACCTGCTGTATATTTACGACAATAAATTAGAGCACAACGGTCCCTACAAAGACTTTGAAAAGGCAGACCTGGTGGCACTTAAGTCACCACAAGGCCAGAAACTGGATTTTAAAAAGGTGGCCCGCGGGATTTATAAAATTGAATCAGCTGAGATACTAAAGAACATCACGGTTGAAGTTTCTTTAGATAAAAAGAAAAACGACATTAAGGTCGCTCACGAATAAACCAGGACCTAGGACCTGTCTCTTATACACATCTCCGAGCCCACGAGACGCTCAGTTATC
>CAXHHE010000152.1:0-7814 GCA_964016365.1 uncultured Bacteriovorax sp.
GAACTATGTTAAGACAATTACTCATTGCTACTGCTCTATTCTCATCAGTTGCGGCCTTCGCAAAAACAGAAAAAGTGGAAATTGATCCAGCTGCTTCAAAAGTGGTTTACACAGGAAAGAAAACTCTTGTGGATAGCAAACACACTGGTGAAGTTAAAATTAAAGACGGTTTCCTTAACTTTGACGGAAACACACTTAAAGGTGGGGAATTCGTTATCGATATGACGACAATCACAAACACAGACCTTACAGACGCTGAGTACAATAAAAAATTCGTAGGACACATCACAAGCGCGGATTTCTTCGACACAGCAAAGTTTGGAACGTCTAAACTAGTGATTAAGAACGCTAAAAAAGAAAAAGATAACACTTACAACGTGACTGGTGACCTTACAATCAAAGGAAAAACTGCTCCAGTTAATTTCACAGCACTTGTGACAAAGTCAGAAGCTTCTGCTAACATCACAGTTGATAGAACTAAGCACGATGTAAAGTACGGCTCAGGATCATTCTTTAAAGATCTTGGTGACAAAGTTATCGCTGACAACATCGAATTCGTTGTAACACTAAAAGCTAAGAAGTAATTTTATAGGAGAGTTTAAAATGAGTGATATCGCGCAACTAATTAGAACAATTCCCAATTATCCCAAAGAAGGAATTATGTTTCGCGATATCACTACTCTCTTAAAAGACCCAAAAGGGTTTCAGACCACTATCAATATGCTGGTGGAAAAATACAAAAACGCACCTATCGACTACATCGCTGGAATTGAGGCCCGCGGCTTCATTCTAGGCTCAGCACTTGCTTTTGCTCTAGGAAAGGGATTTATCCCGGTTAGAAAAAAAGGAAAGCTTCCAGGAAAGACAATCACTCAAAGCTACGACCTTGAGTACGGTTCAGACACTATCGAAATCCACGACGATGCCCTTCACACGGGCGCTAATGTCCTTTTAATCGACGATCTGATTGCGACTGGTGGAACTGCTATCGGTGCCATCACTCTGATTGAGAAAGTTGGTGGAAAGATCTACGAGACGGCCTTTGTGGTCGACCTGCCGGAATTAGGCGGGGCCAAAAAAATCCAAAACATGGGACATAAAGTTTTCACTCTATGCTCATTTGCCGGACACTAGTTTACCTCTGACATAAATATTATCTATTTTTTATATGGTACTTTTTGTACCTATCCAACTATAAAGCCTCCATTCAACTTTTGGAGGCTTTATGAAAAACACACTTTTGGTTCTTTCTCTTCTTTTGACATTCACAGCTTTTGCTAAAGACATGTCTCGCACTGAAAAATACGAAGACGCTTATGTTGAACTTGAAGATGGATCAAGCCAATACGTTGGTGGATGCTCAGTTCACCAGGACTATGAAGGAAAACTTTTTACAGTTGATAGCACGATCGTAAAATACTTCGAACCTGAATATAACAATGCTGAAAGCACGATGGCGAAACTTAAAAAAGTAGACCCCATTCTTCTGGCGGCAGCTGCAGAAGGTTCAGGATCTGATGTAAAAGAATTCTTCTCACAAGTTGATGACATCACTCTTGAAAAAATCACCAGCACTGTATTTAAAGGCCTGGATCTTTACCGCTTCAACATCGGAGTTGGCGGTGGAAACGGCTACTACGAAGTGTACAACCGCACTGAGAAAAAAGGTGTTGTGAGCTATACTAAACTATCAAATGTGTTTGATGGAGATATTGAGTACTGTGACAGCAGCGTTTGGTTAAATAAGTAAGAATAAAAAAGGCAGGTCAAAGACCTGCCTTTTTTTATTATTTTGCAGTGACGACGAAATTTGCTCTTCTATTTTTCGACCAAGACTCTTCATCGTGTCCAAAAGAAACTGGTTTTTCTTTCCCCAACGAAATCATCGAGAGTTTTTTTCCATCCACTCCGCGTCCGGTTAAATAATCATACACCGTCTGTGCTCTTTTTTCCCCTAACGTAAGGTTAAACTGCGAGCTTCCTCTTTCATCGGCGTGACCTTCAATTTGAATATTCACTGCTGCATTGGCCACCAAAAAAGCGATATTTTCATCCAGCATTTTTTTAGACTCCGCTGTGATATTGGCCGAGCGGTAATCGAAATAAATGGTTTTTAAGTGACCAGCTCTCCCCGAATCAGAGTCGCCGTTTAGTTCCAGGACATAATCATTTTTTCCTGAGACATCGGCATCGCTGTTATCAGCACCATTTTTTTTCTTAGCGCTTGAACAGGCCACAGCAAAAATTAATAATGAGAAAAGACAAAGTTTTTTTAACATTCATGACCTCTAGTTGGATTAAACTCTTAACCGCTATGATAAGGCCCAAAAGCAATTTGATGAATGGTTTGAAAATAAAATTAATCTTATCTTAGAGGCCAGATGCAAGGCAGATGAAAAGTAAAAGACACTAGCAGGCTGATCCTTGGGGTAACCAACCCACCAGTGTGTTCTGAGGTGTACGAAGGGCTTTCGTACGGACATCATAACTCACGTCTCGGAATATTTTTTGGGTTAGTGTATTTTTTTTAGAAGTCCTCTTTTCAAAAAAAGGCAAATAAATCAAGAAGATAAGTCGAAAATATGATTAATTTTATCTTCGAATAAACACCAAAGCGCAAAGCTTCTTGATCCTGTGTCACAAGATGTTTATCATTTTCGGATGGACACTACTGCACATATCATTATCGCTGAAGATGAACCCACTATTGCCAATAAAGTAAAAGAACTAATCACCGAACTCGGCTGGAATTCGGATTTAGTCGGCAATGTTCCTGATCTTCTAGAAAAATTAGGAAGCACAAAAAGGCCTTATGATATTGTCGTCCTTGATCGCATGATGGGTGGAGCTGATTCGGCCGACTACGTCGCCAACATTCGCATGCAATACCCCGCTTTGAGAATTTTTGTTTTATCCGCCATCGACTCTTCACTGGAAAAAGCGAAGCTGATTGATAGTGGAGCTGACGAATACCTCGCCAAGCCTTTTGAGTCCACTGAGTTTAAAGCAAGACTAAAAGCTCTTATCAGAAGATCATCTAATTCAGATGCTCATCTCAATTACAGTGTGGCAAACCTGACACTCGATCTCATCCACCGCACAGTTGCCGTTGATGGTGAAGTGCTAAACCTCACTGCTAAAGAATTTTTGGTTCTCCACGCTCTTTGCTCAGTCATCGGAAAGATCTACAGCAAAAACCAATTGATTGAATCCATCTGGGGCTTTTCTCTGGAAAATGAAACAAATGTAGTTGAATCAACGATGAATAGCTTAAGAAGAAAACTGGAAAACGCCGGTTCAAAAGTGCAGATTAAAAACACCCGTTTTGTAGGATACTGGGTTGAAGTTTAGATTTTTCCTCATATTACTGCTCTCTCTTTGTACCGTAGGACTCGTGCTCTCGGTGAGTTTTAGTTATTACCTAAACACCGCACGTCTGGAGCTGATTGACCTGCAATTGAGAGAAAGTGCGGTTGCTCTAGTTAACTCGGAACTTCCAGATATTAAAAAAATCAATTTTGATGAAGCTGAAGAAATCATTTCTGAAGAGTTGGGAAGTAATCGCGTAGGTAAATTTTTTATCGTCAGAACTGATCCAGGTGAAATTATTTTCAAATCGCAAAGTGCGACGCTGATGAATATCGATCCTCCAAGAGAACCACAGGTCTACTCGTACAGTGTCAATGGAAAGACTTTGCGAATCCTGAACTTAAAACTTCCCAAGAGACCTGGAAAAACACTGCAAATCGGGGCGGTCATTGACCCTACACTATTTGACTGGTGGTTTATTTCCAATAAGCTTGCTTTATACTTAGTCGTTACGATCATTCCGATTCTTATTTTTTCAATTGTACTTACCAAATACCTGCTCAATCCATTAAAACTAATGGCGGGACATCTTCAACTGGCAAGCCAGGACCTGCAAAATTTAAGACCAGTCCCTTCACTTCCTAAAAAACTTCTTAAATACACAAAAAAATCTTTTTTAAACAACGATGAATTCTCTTCTCTGGTCGATAATACCAGCGATCTTTTAGAAAGAATTAATATCAATTACAAAATGACCAAGCCGTGGACGTATCAGCTGGCCCACGAAATAAAAACTCCACTTTCTATTTTAAGTTTTGATGTTGAATCTTTAAGTGAAGAGAAATTAAAAGACCCGACTCTAACCCAATCGATGCATGAACAAATTGAGAGAATCTCTAATATCGTTTCGCAATTTCTAGAGTGGGCCAGTGTTGAAAACACTCAACAAAAAGATAATTTATTCGCGATTAGAATTGCCAGCTCGATTGAAAATCAGATTGAGGGTTTAAATCGCCTGCACTCTGGAAGAATTGAATATAAGCTGAAAGAAGATTTTGTCGTCATCTCCAATCCACAACATCTTTTACAGTTGATTACCAATCTTTTAACCAATGCTTTAAACTATTCTCCGGAATCCTCTCCTGTGACCATTGAGTCTTTCGACAACACTCTTCGCATCAGTGACCTGGGACCTGGAATTCCGAAAGAAGTTATTGAGAGAATCGGACAGCCATTTAATTCCGGGCCACACAATCCAGTACTCAAACATAAACGCACGGGTTTAGGTTTAGCGTGGATCAACACATTAACAAAACTTTATAACTGGGATCTCGATATCAATTCGGGAACTCACGGCACAATTATCACGATCAAATTCACAAAAAATCTCATCACTTAGTCGCTTTTTCCCTCGAAGATAAAGAAAATTTTATTTTACATTTCTACTGTTTCACCAGGGTGAATGTTATAGTTGGAACTAATCAACAAATGGAGATTGAAGATGAAACACTTGTTACTGGCCTCTGCACTTTTATTATCACTAAACGTGGCCCACGCTAAGAAAGCACCAAAAAAAGCAAAACTTTCTAAAGAAGATGCAAAAGAACTTTGCCTTACAACAAAAGGCGCTGAACTATCAAAGAAAGAACTTAAAAAATGTATCGCAAAAGCTATGCGTACAGGAAAAGCTTAAGAGCACTTTTTCTGTATTCATATACTCCTAGGAAATGGCCCCCTTCTTTAGCCTATTGAGAAGGGGGCTTTTTTTATTGAAGTTTTTCGAGAATGATAACTAAATCAAATTTTAGTCGTTAGTGCAAACTGCCCATTCATCCAATGAGGTTCTCACTGTGCGCTCAAGAAGAGCACCATTTTTAAAAGTCTCCAGTGCTCCCTGTCTCGCCAGAATACCAATATAGTTTTTCTGCCTATCCCAGAATGGATAGGCCCCATAACTTCCCGGACTCGAAACGCGTACACCAGGAGTGCAAGTGTAAGTCGGACTCTGGCACTCATGCCACAAACCAAATCCGTAGTGCCACATTTCTCCAAGTGCATTGACGGCCGGTGAATTGCCAAATACTAACGATGCTGTTTGATCCATTAAAAGTTGCGACTGCAAATTAGCAGAAAGAAGTGTCCCATTTTTAAGCGCTCGCAAGAAGGCCAGGTACTCTACGCCCTTCCAGTGCATTCCCCCAGCTAAGCGCGGGTTGGTACTTGATGGAAGATCATAACTACCAGAAGAAAAAAGTCCAGTCTCTGATTTGAAACTGTTAAAAATATCCTGCCAAGACGAAACACCTTTAGCTTTGATGGCCATTAAACCGGCCACTTGCATGTGCGTGCTCGAGTAATAAAATTTTGCTCCCGGAACAACTCCATTGCCTGAATTTGTTGTAGCTATATTGCGCACACAACTTTCAAAATCAAAATTTCCTGCATTTAAACAGAGAGGTTCTGTCTCCAGTCCTGAAGTAAAACTTAAAAGCTGGGCAAGATTAATATTGTAAAGAGAATCACTGCTGGTAATAGGCCACGATGAAATATACTTCTGTGGTTTATCTGTCAGGTTTAGATACCCCTGATCTACTAAGCTCAAAATGATAATAGAAGAAACTAATTTTGAAGTCGATGCGGATTCATAAAGACTCGTATCCCTCGAAGTGCCACGGCTAAAAGTATATTGCCTGCCGTCTGAGCGCTCCACTAATAGGGTGAAGTCGGCATCAGTCGTTGCATGTGTGAGCGTTTGATTAAGTTGAGTTTCAATCGCAGTTGTTGAGCAGGCCAGCGGTCTAATCACTCCATCGACTCCTTCATCTTCCACTGTTGTTTTGTCTTTTTGACAAGAGACCAAAGCGGCCAGTAGCAGAAGGAGTGAGAGTTTTTTCATATCAGACCCAGTTGATTTTTTTTAAATACTTTTTCACATACGAAGCCGCCCCTTGCGGTTCGTGGTGCGGAAGTTTGGATGGCTTATCTATTGTAACCCTGTTGTTTTTTTGCACAAGGGCTTCCATAAACCTCTCGGCCCCATCATCGCCTACAACCAGGTCATCAATCCCTGAAATCAGGTGAATGTCTTGGTTTGTCAGTGCCAGATTATATTTTTCGTCTCGAATCCATGGGAAAACATTGTCCGGTTTAAGCTCCGGAGACACCAGTTGTTCCCTGACTTTTAAAGTCGACTTATAAAAAGGCGTATCAAAGAGATGGACCACATCTTTTGGCGCCATCCCGAGTCCTACGCCCACACCTCTTTTTTCATAGCCTTCAAATTCCTTCATCATCAGGGCCTTTAAGGCCAGGAGGGACCCGAGCGAATGCCCACCTAGGACAAGTTTTAACTCTCCTAGAGCTAAGAAGTGTTCGTTGAGTGGAAACTCTTCTTTAAAGGCCAAAGAAAGACCTTTAAAAGCTTCTAGAAAGAGTTTATGAGCATGCTCTTTGAATTCTTCAAAGCTTTCGACTTCAGAGTAATTTCCCTGGTAGTGACCGGGAATATCAAAAAGCGCACACGAGACACCCACTTCGGCCAGGCGAATAGGCCAGTTAATGATCGAACTCTTATCCGCAGTGTAGCCGTGAGTAAGAATGGCAAACGTCGGTTTAATCTCTCCGTCTAAATCCGGAAGGAAGTACATGACGTTCGTTTTTTGATTCTGATAGTTGAGATAACCTTTTAGAATTTTCATAGGGCATTTATAACAAAAAGGGAGACTAGATGTCTCCCCCTCTTATGTGCAATTTGTTTAATTCAAATTATTTTTTGTAGACAACTGGCCACTCTGATTCTTCTCCATCGCAAGAATCTTTCACTCTTGCTTCAATAAGAACAAAACGCTGGTTTTCCGGGCTGTATTGATAAGTCGCTGAGCTTCCACAGTCCCCCATTCCACGACCTTTTTGGAATGTCCCAAGAGTTTTAGTTTCAGCATCATAACCAGCGCCCATTAAATCAGATGTTGCCATGATTGAACCGTCGGCCGCTACTTCTGCGACTGCAACGTTAGTCACTTCTCCCCATGGAGAAACGATATAAGCTTTTTCTAGAGAATTGTACGCATACATTTCACAACCAAGAACATAAAGTGTTCCACCCTTTGGTGAATACTCTGATCCTGGAAGTTGATAAGCTTCTCTTTGTAGGTATTCATTTGATGCAAATTCAGGACATGCATTTGTATGACGGTCTAGAACTTCTTTTGGAATAGAGATCTCACCAGCAAACGCAGTCACAGCAGACAAAGTAAGAGCAAGAGCGAATAAAGATTTCATTTTCATGGAAAACTCCAAGTTTAAGTGTGTGTTGATGTCCGTTTTTAACACGCCTAGGAATTTTTTGTTTGGAATCTGAAAACTTTACAGGCTACAAAACCCTTATTTTTTTAAGAAAATAGTTTGACGGACTACCTCAAATACTTTATTTTTTAGATTCCAAAAAATGGTCGCGCCCAGGTAGCTCAGTCGGTAGAGCAAGGGACTGAAAATCCCTGTGTCGG
>CAXHHE010000153.1:0-7807 GCA_964016365.1 uncultured Bacteriovorax sp.
CTACTGAATCCCGTTTCAAGGCTGGAACCCCTTTCATTGTTGAATCCCGTTTCAAGATTGAAACCCCTTTCACTACTGAATCCCGTTTCAAGGCTGGAACCCCTTTCATTGTTGAATCCCGTTTCAAAATTGAAACCCCTTTCACTGCTGAGTCCCGTTTCAAAGTTGGAACCCCTTTCATTGTTGAATCCCGTTTCATTTCTAGTACCCGTGTGTGGATGTATGTTGCTGATATTATTTCAATATTTTCTAATGACGATAGCTTTACAATGAAACATTACCTAATTTGTCCTATAGAGTCTTATCTTGGCTTGATCGGTTATTGATTCTCCAATTTATAAATCTCCCTATTATTTAACTGACCGTACATTTTTAGGCTTTAAGATTATTTTCTTAAAAGAGGCCTATATTTCGGAAAGAAGTACCAGTTTAAAAAACTCGGGATTTTTGACAATTTGGAGTTATAAAAATAGGGCAGGGGGGGTAATGGATTTTAAAAATTTATGTTTGTGCTTTGAAAAGCTAGGGCAACGGCCCGTTTGGATCGGATTAATGATTATAGTGATTGCCATTTCTGTTTTTTATTTTGGCCTGGTTTTGCCATATTTTTTTAAAGATAGGCTCGCTGAAGTACATAAACAAGAAGATGGAGTGAGAAGTCTCTATATAGAGAAGGGAGATTTTAAGCTGAATTTGAATCTCTGTCGTGGCAAATGAAGGTCGTGATTGAGATTGTTTTTGCTAATCCACCCTATTGAGAGGTGCCTGCCTTCTTAAGGCCTGTTCAAGATTGTAGGAATTTTTCTTTGAATGTAGGCCGGAAACATTTTTTGTGATTCAACAGTTATCAGTTATAATGAAGTAGCGAGGTATTTTATGAGTCCATCAGTTAATATGCAGGCCGTTTTGGTTCTTTGTGAGCACAAAGGAATTGAAAAAGTTTTCGCGGGAAAAATCAACATTGAGCGCGATGAGATCGATTGGAACAAAATCGCTTACGGATCACTTCCTGGAGGCTATCAGGTGGCAGTCTCTTGGGCCTATGCCTTATTCTGTGATGAAGTTAAAAATCTTGAGGAGTTCGGTTACCGTGATCCTTTTGATGGTTTTAGCACCATGGATAGAGATATTCAGGTATTGGTCTTTAAGGCCATGGCCTTAAGACATGGCTTCGTAAAATTGACCTTGGAAGATAGGCCAGATTCTCCATTTATGAAAATACTTAAGGATCTTGAAGCAGGAATGGATAAAGATCATAAGAAAAAGAATTTCACAATTGTTTCCAGTGATGACACTGGAAATAAAGGTGGGGGGGAAGGTTCAGGTGGTTAGTTGATGGCCCTCCATTTTTAATCACATTTAAGAATTGCCAATCATTAGGGCAGTGTGATCAATAGCTAGACCTTTTTATCTCTAATTCATTCTAAATTCTGAAAAGGCCGTTTCTTTTACTCGTTGACGATATTTACCGCTAAAAAATACGCTTATAGATTAACGTTTAATTAATCATTCCCTAGTTATGAATCACAATTTTTATGACTATCAATCCTTAATATCCTCGACTTTGGTACCCTATTGTTCAGTTTATTGATTGCTGCTGAGATCATTTCATAGCATTGAATAGGTCGGGTAATTTCTATGTGTAAAATGGTTATTAAAAAACCCCATGGTTTTTTTAATAAAAGCCCATGCTTTTTAAAATGAACATAATGGTAGTTATGGGTAGTTTAAATGTGCTAGAATAATTAATGAGTCGTTTAGACTGCATTGGAGATCGTTTGATGACGATGGGCCTTGTGTGATGTTGGCGCATCCCCAGGCCCTTTTTTGAAAATTCACCCGTACTAGAGACGGGTTAAAATTTCAAAAATGAATGGTGAATTCTGGATTTTTGAGTTTTTCAAGAACCGTTCAATTGTTCTTAGTCCATTTTGTGAATTTTTGTTTGGGAACTATCCTAAATTTAGATTGTACAAAAATTGTAAAAAATAAAATCCGGCCTGGATTTTTGGATGGAAGAAAGATGAGCCAGCACAGAATCACGCTTAAAAAAGACGAAGTTGTTTATAGAGTTTTAATTGGCTGGGATAGGCCCCTTAAAAAGTTTTTTCTCACAATTTGGGAAAATGCTGATGAAGATGCAACACCGATTTACTGCGAACTCGATGATAACGAGGCCCAGGACGTAGACCTGGATTATTTTATAAGGATTCTTTTAAGGTTTGGCCTGGTTCTTCCGGCCAGAATGATTTTTGAAGTAAAAAGGGATCAGGCACTAAATGCAGAAAATAAAAGAGTCAATTGGGACGAGATCCTGATTATGTAGAAAGAAGTTTGTCTTATCAAAGGAATGATACAGATGAGAGATGAAAAAATAGTTAAAAGCCACGGCGAAAAATTTAATATCGACATTCTTAAATTTAGAGATTTAAAAAATTCTCCTTATAAGGATAGAGATCAAAAAAAAACAGACGCAGATTCAAATGCATTTGAATCAGACGAAGACCTAGAATTTGTTTCAAGCGAATTTGCCCTATCATTATATGAAGATGAAAATTTAGAAGCTGATAAAGTTGACCAAAATTCGCGGAAATTCCAAAGATCTAAATCACAAAATAGATCTCCTTCAAAAAACGGAAACAAAGAAATTTCTTTAATTCTAGAAAAAGACGTATTTGAATTCGCTTCAAAGTTTGGATCTGGGGCCAGAAAAAATGCCAGTGCCGGAAGTGGCATTAAAAAGATGATTCAAAAATTCTTTTCTATGAAGACAAGGGAAGAGCATCAGTTAAGAAGAATCGAGTTGATTTTAAGGCTCCAGGAAGATGCGACTTATAAGCTTGCATCATTAAAAATGAAAGGTGGATCTGCCGAAGACATTTCGGCCCAGGAGATAGAAGTTTTAAAATTCTCAAAAGATGTAGTCTATTTTTCTGATCTGTTCGGATTTTCCATAAAAGAGCTCTACGATCTGATTCCGGTACATCTGCACGCATCTTTATCAGATTCATATACGAGAGTTACAAATTATACGCGCGAAAAGAGAATTCTGGAGCTACATGGAAGTTTCTAGAAAGGAACCCGGATCTCTTCAAAGCTTTGTAGAAAGAAGAAATAAACTTCTATTTGGTTTTATTAAAAACTATAACTCAAAAAACACCCAGGAATCATACATCCGGGATCTGAAGAAGTTTTTAAAATTTCTTTTTGATAAATTTCAAATAACAGAATTTAGGGCCGAACACGCCCACGTTGTCGCTTACAAAGATCTACTTATTGGCGAAGAGTATGGAAAGTCTTCAATTAATAGAATGATCGCTTCAGCTTCGGCCTATTTTGATTACCTCTACCAAGAAGGGCATAGAAAGGATAATCCATTTCATAGAGTAAAACGCTTTAAAGAAAATCCTGAAGGTACTACTCAGGCCGTGGCCCTTGATGATCTTGAATATATCACCACACTAATCGAGCAAGGTTCAGATACTGGGCTCTTGCGAATGGCGATCGTCAGAACGCTTTTTAATTCCGGGATGAGAACTTCGGCTCTTTGTAATTTAAAACTCTCTTCAATTGAGCGAACTTCTTCGGGAGTTTTATTAAATGTGAATGATAAAGGCGGGAAGGTTTCAAAGATTCCACTTGGAGAAAAAACCGCTACGGCCATTTATGCATATCTGGCCAGGAGAATTGAAGTCTGTGGGCCACTGATGCAAGAAGATTATCTTTTTGTTTCATTTTCAAGAAATGCAAAAGAAAAAATGAATCGAAGATCTATCCACTTTATATTTTCAGAAATATTTGAAATTCTCGAACATCAAAAGATTTCTCCTCACTCAGCAAGAGCGACTTTTATTTCTCATGTGATCGCGAAAGAGGGGCTTCTTATGGCCCAATACCGAGCGAATCACTCAAATGCACAAAGCACTGTAAAATATTCTCGATTGAATAAGCCAAGCGAACCGTTAGAATTGATCTAAGAATTAATTTTAATCTGGATTCAAAAATGTCTTTGATAGATTCGTTAAAAGATTTTTTTTCAGGAAATCCTCTTGTTGCTACTTCTAAGGAAAGATTGAGTGGGGTAATAACTGGCCCCCTGCTTATTTCTACAATTGTTGTTTTTTGGGAGATACCTTTATTTCTATTTTCTAAAAATGCAGAGGATAAAATAAGGAATGTTAAATCGTTAATTCAAGGGATTGAACCTCATGAGGTTGTTGTTCGACCATCAAATTTAATGTACAGGGTATTGGTAATTTTTTTTTCATGGTTGATTTGGGTTTATGCTGTACCAGTAATTTTACCATTTTTGATTAATTACAGAGAGAAAATTAAAGCAAAATCAGAAAATATAAACAGCTTCGATGGTTATTTCGAATTAAAAAATGAAATATCGAATCTGAAGAAAGATCTGGTTGAAGAGAAAAAATTGTCAGGTTCATTACACTCTTCAATAAGTGGTTTAAAAAGCACTCTAAATGTGGATTCTGAAGATTTTTATAAGATAATTTTTTCAATGTCAAAACAAAGTTTACATATCGAGGAACCCGTTAGGAAGTCTGATTATTTAAAGCAAAGATTAACTAAAATATTTGCAGAGGGAAAATCAAATGATTTCTCAACAGTAATTAAGGATGAGCCGAAAAATTTCAGTATTGAAGAAATTTTATTAATTGCTAGCCCGTTGGTTAACAAGATTGCACTATCGAATACAAAAATCCAGCAACTTGAAAAGATGCTTAAAAACAACTCACAGGTATAGAGCGCTTATGCTCAAAAAAAAATATTTTCAGGATAGTTTACTTGAAAGAAAAAAATGAAGTGATTTATGTCCTACTCGATTCAAATGTATATTATGAAAATCGTTTTCTTGAAACTCCCAGTGGTCAATGGTTAAGGGAATTCGCTGAAGATCAGAACATAAGAATTATTTTACCCTTAATAGTTGAAATGGAGTCTAGAAGTCACTTAAGGGCTGATTTAGAAAAGCACTTATTACATCTTGGAGAATCAATTCGTTTTTTACAGACTCTAGATCATGTTCCTTTTGCTTTTTTAGAAATCTTTGGTTTCTATCAAGAAGATTATAAGCAGTACATGACTAGTAAAATTGATATTTTTTTTTCAAGTAAGTTTTTTTTAAAAGTTAATAATTTTAATTCACATTCGCACATGGTTTTTGATGATTATTTTAAAGGCGAGGGGTGTTTTAAAAGTGAAAAGACGGAATTTTTTTGGATTGTTGACCAGCAGAATGATCTCTTAAGATGCTAAAGTTCTATCATTAATTTTTTCTTCTTGTAAATAATTTAAAAAAACATTTCCGGTCTGGTTCCAATTTCTTATTCCTTTTGACCAGCGTTTTGGATTTTGATTCTTTGCCTCTTCATAGACTTGCTTTCTTTTTTCTAAAATCTTTTTATCTTCGCCAAGATGCCGACTCATTGGAGTCACAAACTTTATTCCACTGTGAAGATGAACATTGTTATACCAGGAAACAAACGTTGAGACCCACGCGTTTGCTTCTTCGAGCGAGGCAAATGGTTTCGAAGGATATTCTGGGCAATACTTCAATGTTTTAAATAGTGCCTCCGAATACGGGTTATCGTCCGAGACACGCGGACGACTAAAAGATGGCACTATTCCTAATTTTTGAAGTGTCGCAAGCATTGTGGCCCCTTTCATTGCTCCGCCATTATCAGAGTGGAGAATCAACTGATCTTTTTTTACATTTTCCAGTGCACAAATACGTTCAATTAGCTTCGAAGAATGTTCCATTGATTCATTTTCGTGAACTTCAAATCCAACTATTTTTCGACTGTAGATATCAATGAACATATACAAATAATAAAACAATCCTGCAACGTTACTTCTCAAGTAAGTTATATCCCAAGAGTAAATTTCATTGGGAGATTTTGCTACCAATGGCGCTGGTTTATTCATACTTGGCTTTTTAGATTTCCCTCTGTGTTCCAATAATTTTTTCTCTCTTAAAATTTTATAAAAACTCGATTCACTCGCAATATAAATTCCTTTGTCGGCCAACAGTGGAACAATCTGTGTCGGCGGTAGATCAACGTACTCATTGCTTGTTGAGATTTGAATCACTTTATTAATTTCTTCTTCGCTCAGCTTATTGGCCGGTGACGTCTTAGGACCTCTGCGTTTATCTTCAACATCATTCTCCCAACGTTTAAAAGTTTTCACATCAATTCCCATGTCATCGCAGGCAATGGCGTGCCTTGAGCCGCTACAGATCGCCTCGTTAATTATTTTCAATGTACTCTGTTTTTCATCCGAGGCTATTCGTCGTCCTCGGTTCCCCCGAATAATAAATTGCTTTTTTTTAGAAGAATTATTCTCGCTGACATTTCGGCGAGTGCCTTGTCTTTGCGCTTTAAATCCCTCGATAATTCTTTTTCCTTTGCTCTCAGTTCAACTAACTCAGGATCAAGATTAGGACGCCCTACAGTCTTCTGGGAGCCGTAGAAATTTTGTTTCCACTCTTCAAGATCTGTTGAGTGAAGACCATTGGCCCGAAGAAATTCTCCGAGTTCGTTCTCATTCATGTTGAGAGTTTGAGCTATTACTTGAAGTTTTTTCTCAGGTGTCCAATCATTTGAGTCTTTCATGCTGCTAATATTAGCATGAAATTTCATCCAGTTCCGAATCGTGACATGATGAACGCCTAACTCTCTGGAAGTTTGCATAATTGTAGGCCCACCAGGGGTACAAATTTTTTTGATAATTGATTCTTTGAAAGCTGTTGAATGCCTAGATTTCATGGAAAGTTTCCTTTCCGCCCCGTTGATTAATTGTTTTAAATTCTACTGGTCAACTTTCCAAAAAGAGGGGGAAGAGTAGGAAGGATATCCCTGATGCTTTTATATATCATTGTCTCAAAAACTTTAATGAAAGGGTATATTTGGTCTGCAATGATGATGAGTTAAGAACTAAAAGTAGTAAATTGCGGAATGTAACCACTTTAAAAAAGCTCGATGATTTTTTGAATTTGGATTTTATTAAAGTGCATATAGATAGATATAAAAATGAAAAAATAAATAAAAAGAAACGCGACTCCTTGAGTAATTTTTTTCAACGACATATTATAAATGCCCCAATTATTTTTAAAGAATTTGAAAATTTCTTATATAAAAACATTACTAACACTTGCCATGAGATAAATATCGATGGGCATAAGCACACCAAAATAATTCTGAGTGTCGAGAAGCTTGAGCTGCCAGATTTTTCTGAATATGATATAAGTTTGCTACCAGATAAGTCCCTGATGGTAAAAGTAAGGTGTAAGTTGACTTGCACCCTGATGGACTATTATTTTTGGTCACATGGTCATGAATTAATTAATAACAAAATATTTGAAGAATCGAATATAAAGTTAACTAGTCAACCATCTTTTAATTTTGCTTATGATAATGATCCAAAAAATAATTTTATATCAAGATCAAATTCATTTTCAATAAAGTATTCAAATAACAACTACATGGCATCATCAAGGTATCACTCATTTCAACAATTAGAACAGTTCGCAGAGATATCATTGCAGTATAATATTGAATCAATAAAAAAATCAGATTCAAGTAGAATGGAACTTAAAAGTGTTAATGAGCATATTCCGGATTTTGAGATTTTTTCTAGTTACTTGATTGGCAATAAATTATCTCAGAATTTAAAATTTATCGAAGTTAATTTACTAGATGGTTCCGAGGATTAGTAATTTTGTGTTTGATAATAAATGAAAGGCCCCTAGAGCTGTCTCTTATACACATCTCCGAGCCCACGAGACGCT
>CAXHHE010000154.1:0-7796 GCA_964016365.1 uncultured Bacteriovorax sp.
ATAAGAGACAGCATGATTAACTCACTCAAATCCTTTGAGACTTTCGAGAGGTCCTTTTTGTGTTTCTCTGAAAAGCGCCATTCAGGAAGTGCACCCGGTACATCAATAAGGTCTTCATTATTTAAAATTTTATAAGCGATATCTTTTAAGCTCTTGCCATTTTTAAGTTTGATTTTTGAAAGCAGCTCTTCGTTTCTTGTTTTTTTCCCACCGCTATAGAAAGACACTTTCATTTCCGGATGAGAGAGAATCTCGTTCACAAATTCTTCTAATCCATCGTTGATGTAATAATGTTTCCCCTGCACTTCGATGATGCGTTTATTCTTTGATGTCTTGGCCGACTCTCTTGTCACTTCAGTGACAATCGTCCAGTCGATATCAAAAACCACATGGCGCGCCTTCGCGCTTTCCTGGGCAGGACTTCTAAACTCCTCATGAGCGCATGAGAAAAGCAGAAAAAGGCAGAAGATAAATGTGAAAACAGAGCTCCATTTCATCCCAAACTTATCGGAATCCCAGCGATTTAATAAACCGTCTTTTTTGATCAACAAAGCGCTTTAAATATGGGATAATCCCGCCCATGGAAAAAGAAAAAGTCTTATTATTTTGGAGCGGCGGCAAGGACAGTGCTCTTGCCCTACATGAACTGCAAATGAACCCGGCCTATGAGGTCGTGGGTTTAGTGACGACATTTGACCGCGAAAAGAGCCGTGTGCGCTTTCACGGGATCCCCGATGTCATGGTAGTTGAGCAGGCCAAAATGCTTAAGCTTCCTCTGCAAAGAATCTTTCTTCCAACTGATGCCACTAATGAAGATTATGTTACACAAGTAAGCACTATCCTTTCGATGTTTGCTAAACGCGGGATTAAAACCGTGGCCTTTGGCGATATCAATCTAAAAGAGGTTCGCGCCTTTAAAGAAAAAATGCTTACCGACCTTGGTATGAAAGGTCTCTTCCCACTTTGGGGACGATCTACTCTTGAAGTGACTCAAAAAGTCCTGGCCACAGGACATAAAGCTGTTGTCACTGCAGTTATGACTGAAAAATTAAGTGATGAATTCCTCGCATGTGAATTCAACGAAAAATTTATTGAAAGACTTCCTGAAGGTGTTGATCCTGCTGGAGAAAATGGTGAGTTCCACACATTCGTCATCTTTGGGCCAAGCTTTAAAATGCGCGTAGGGTTTTCTAAGGCCATTGCCGTCGAAGAAGGTCCCTACCTGGTCACATTGATTAAAGAGCCTTAGTTTTCAAAAAACGGCGCCAGCGTTTCCACCAACTCATCAAAGAGCACGCGCACGCGGTGAGTTTGTCTTTTTCCCACTGAAGATAAGAGCCACACATCTCCTACTGGATTGATGATTTCATTCTTTAAAATGAGTTCAAGCTTATTATTATTCACTAGCTCAATAACATTCCACAGAGGTCTGATGGCGATTCCCATCCCATCGACGGCCAGTTTAGTTAGAACACCCGGATCATTAGTGAGAAAGTCGCGAGGCTTAGTAAAAGTCTTCACCTTCATTTTGTTTGATTTAAATTGGTACTCACCATGAGTGTTGATAAAAAGCACGCGATGACCTTTTAAATCTTCGAGCTGCTTAATCTTTTTATGTTTTTTTAAATAATCCGGAGAGGCCACCATCACCATTCGGTGAAGACCAATCTTTCGCCCTTGAAATGAAGTGTTTTCTCCCGGGTTGATTCGAATGGCCAGGTCGATATTGTTTTCAATCATATCGAGCATACTATCTGTGGCCACAAGCTCAATCATGAGCTCTGGATACTTGAGTTGAAAATCGTTGAGTACGCGGGCCAAGATATCCTGTGCCATAGTAATCGAGCAGGTCACTCGTATTAGACCCTTCATGGCATCGTCTTTACCAAAGGCCGCTTCAAATTCCTGAACGTGATCAATAAGGCGCTGGGCCTCAACAAAAATCCTATCAGCTTCGGGAGTGGGAACGATTTGGCGGGTACTTCTGCGAAAAAGGCTATAACCCATCTCTGATTCTAAAAGACTCAATCTTTTTGCCATTGCGGCCTTAGACATCCCCATCTTCTTTGCCGCCTTAGTCAGGCTCTTAGTCTGGTAGATGGCAATAAACGAGCGAATCTGAGTGATATCCTTCAAAATCATTGTAAACCTCTGGTTAACATTAAATCAATTCTAATGACTATTGTCCACAATTTAGAATTGGACTATTGTAGTGATAGGTAACTTTTATGGGAGAAAATGGTGATACAACTCAGAGACAAAGAATTAGGTTTTAGCATCCTTCGCGTGGGTGTTGGGATCAATCTTCTAGGACACGCTCTGCCTCGTTTAGGAGCTGGGTTCGAAGGATTTTATAATTGGATCACAACCCTTTTTGCTCCTACTTTTCTTCCAGCGTTTTCAGTCTCGGCCATGGCCTATATCATTCCTGGTCTTGAACTTTTAATCGGTGTGCTTTTGATTTTAGGATTAAAAACTCGCTTCACCCTTGTGCTTGCTTCCCTATTAATGTTCGCTCTTATTTTTGGAATGTGTATTCTGCAAAAATGGGAAATCGTTGGACTGCAAACTATTTATCTTTTTATCTACACTCAATTAATTAATAACCTTAAATACAACCGCCTTTGTGTGGACCCTATTGGACATAAGGAATAACAATGACTGCAACACTTTTATCACCTCTTAAACTTCGCGAGCTGACTTTAAAAAACCGCATCGTTGTTTCTCCAATGTGTATGTACTCGGCCGTTAACGGTATCGCTAACGACTGGCACCTGGTTCACCTCGGCGCACGCGCTTCCGGTGGAGCTGCTGTCGTGATCGTTGAGGCAACAGGAGTTGTCGCAGAAGGAAGAATTTCTGAAAGCTGCCTTGCTCTTTATAACCAGGCCCAAATGCTCGCTTTAAAACCCATCACAGCGTTTATTAAATCTCAAGGTTCTATTCCTGCTATCCAACTTGCTCACGCTGGAAGAAAAGCTTCAATGAGCAATCCCTTCAATGGTGAGAGACTTTTAGAACTTAACGAAGGTGGATGGGAAGTTGTCGGCCCAAGTGCGATTGCTTTTTCTGAACGCTACGCCACTCCTAAGGCACTTTCAGTTAAAGAAATCCATGAACTGGTAGAGAGCTTTAAACACTCTGCCCGTCTCGCTCTCGAAGCAGGGTTTGAAATTATTGAAGGGCACTCTGCTCACGGCTATTTAATGCATCAGTTTCTCTCTCCACTTTCTAATAAACGAACAGATGAGTTCGGGGGATCGCTGGAAAATAGAATGCGCTTTCCACTGATGGTGGCCCAAGCTCTACGCGACGTCTGGCCAGCTCACCTTCCGGTTTTTTTCCGCATTTCTGCAACTGACTGGACAGATGGTGGATGGAGCATCGAAGATAGTGTTGTCTACGTGAATGAATTAAAGAAAATAGGTATCGACTTGATTGATGTCTCGACAGGAGGAAATGTTTCCGGAGCTAAAATTCCTCTGACTCCAGGATATCAAACACCGTTTGCTGAACAAGTAAAAGCACAGACAGGAATTGTGACTGGTGCCGTAGGACTTATCACAGACTTTGATCAGGCCGAAGAAATATTAAAGACTAAAAAAGCTGATGTGATCTTACTTGCACGCGAACTGCTCCGCGACCCGAACTGGCCGATTCGTGCAGCTCTTCACTTTGGCGAAAAAGCAAAGGTGCCTCCACAGTATGCGAGGGCCTATAAATAGGAACCAATGAATTTTCCAGCTCTAGAAAATAAGAACTTCAGAATCTATATCGGTGGACAATTTATTTCCCTCATAGGGACTTCTATGCAGCAATTGGCGATGAGCTGGATGATTTACAAGCTCACCAATTCTCCTATGTGGCTGGGGTTTGCTGGCTTCTCTGCTCAGCTTCCCATGTTCGTTTTTGGGCTTTTTGCCGGAGTCATCGTCGATCACGTGGATCGACATAAACTTCTGATCTGGACTCAAGCTCTCGCGGCCGTTCAGGCCATTTTGCTTGCTGTTTTAACCCTTACCGGACACGTGACACTCGCCCACTTAATTATCCTCGACTTCACCCTTGGTACAATTAACGCTTTTGATATGACCACCAGACAGGCCTTCGTTGTTCAAATGGTTGGTTCAAAAAAAGATTTACCAAACGCTATTGCTATCAACTCTTCGGTTATCAACTTAACTAGGCTTTTAGGCCCAGCGATTGCCGGAGCAATGATTGCCATTGTCGGTGAAGGAATGTGCTTTCTTATTAACGGCGTCAGCTACATTGCCGTTTTAATCGCACTCTTAAACGTAAAAGTCTCTCCTTACATTCCACCGGTCTTTAACCCGAGAAAGATTTTCTCTAACTTAAAAGTTGGCTACGAGGCGATCTTTAAAAACGAACACCTTCGCGCTGTGATTTTCTTTTTAACATTTATCAGCTTCTTTGGAATTCCTTATACGACTTTTTTCCCGGCGATTGCAGCAAAAGTTCCCAATGGTGGGGCGACTGCTTTAGGATGGATTTCAAGCTGTGTGGGGGTCGGCTCACTTATCAGTGCTCTTTACCTGAGTAACCGCAGAGGAGCACCAACACTTGCCCGCATTGTTGGTATCGCGGGCATTGCTTTCGGGCTTTTCCTGATGATTCTTTCTCAACTGGAACACTTTCAATTCATTCTCTTTAGCGTTTTTACAACAGGTATGTCGATGATGCTTCAGCTTGCTTCAAGCAATACGATGATTCAAAGTACTGTCGATGATGATAAACGCGGACGTGTGATGAGTTTCTTTAATGTGGCCCTTTTAGGGATTGCCCCATTTGGCAGTTTATTGATGGGGTTTTCAGCTGAACACTTAGGACTTCACTCTGCTTTATTAATCAATGGAGCGATCTGTTTAGTTGGGGCCTTTATCTTTTATAAAAAAGCTCCAAGCATTAACGAGTATATTCTTTCTAAGGCCTAAGTTTCTTCTAACTATCTTGCCAATTCTTCTTTGTAATCAGTCGTGCCCCTCTTGAAAAAGTGAGGTACGACCAGGTCCATTGCATAAGAACGAACAGGCGGTTTTTAAAACCAATAAGGTAATAAATGTGAACAAAAAGCCATGCTAACCAGGCAAATGTTCCGCGCGCTTTTAATCCTTTAAATTCCATCACAGCAAGCTTTCTTCCAATCGTCGCCATCTGTCCTTTATCAAGATACTTAAACTCACGCGCCTTCTCACCTTTAATCAAACGGATGATATTTTTTGCGGAATGCGCGCCCATTTGAATGGCCACGGGTGCGAGTCCCGGCAGGACGCGCCCGCCTTCTTCTTCAAAGTGTGCCTGGTCACCAATAACAAAAACATTTGATGCAGCTTCAAGCGATAAATTTTTAGTGACAATGATTCTTCCAGCGCGGTCCAGTGGTACGCCCAGAGTTGAGTTAATCGCTGAAGGTTTAACTCCTGCTGCCCACACAACAGTGCGAGATTTTATTCTTTCTTCTTTCCCATCTGGAAGCTTTAGTGCGACACCAGTCGCATTGATATCAGTCACCATTGTTTGGTTCATGATTTCAACACCAAGATTTTGTAAATCTTTTTTAGCATCAAGAGAAAGCTCTTCATTAAAGCTCGCCAGAACTTTAGGTCCTGCTTCAACTAAAATAACTCTGGTTTTATTGGGATCTATATTTCTAAAATCAGCTTCCATTGTCTGGCGAGCAATTTCTGAAATCGCTCCTGCCATTTCAACACCTGTTGGTCCAGCGCCCACTACGACAAATGTCAGCCATTCTAATTTGATATTTTCATCCACTTCTTTTTCGGCCATCTCAAAGGCCATTAGCATGCGCCTCCTGATTTCAGTGGCCATCTCTAATGTTTTTAACCCGGGAGCAAATTCCTCCCAATGGTCTTTGCCGAAATAGCTGTGTGTCGCTCCACACGCAAGAATTAAATAATCATATTTAGCTGAGACTCCTGTCGTCTCGAGAGAGTTGTGAGCAATATTAACGGATTTAATTTCTTCTAAATAGACAGTGACATTTTTTGCATCCGAGAGAACATTCCTGATTGGCATCGCAATATCTGCAGGAGAAAGGCCGGCCGTCGCGACTTGGTATAAGAGAGGTTGGAATAAATGATAATTTCTTTTATCGACGAGAGTGACTTCTACGAGATCAGGGTAATCGGCCAGAACTTTTGCTGCTTTTAAACCACCAAATCCTCCACCAACAATCACCACTCTTTTTTTCATTTTTTATCCCGGTATGATTTTATCAATTTAAATCCCCAAGGAAGCAGGGCCAGGATGATAAAGGCCAATGCAACCTTTGGACTTAAAATATCCTCCAATCCCTCTATTTTGGCAAATTGAACACCGGCCCAAGTGTAGACTACAACCATAGGAATGCGTCCTACCCAACTCGCCCAGAAAAATGTCCACCAATGAAGATTAGAAACACCCATAATAAGATTAGCAACAAAAGAAGGAATAAAAGGAAAAAGCCTGAACGACAGAAGTGCCATAGTTCCTTCACTCTGCCATTCTTCTTTGAAGATTCTGGCATTTTCACCATAGCGTTTTAAAATCCATTCTTGAAGAAAATAACGAGCGATAAGAAAACCGACAAGATTTCCTACGGCCGTTGCAAGAGACGACAACAGCGCGCCTTTAGTGAAGCCAAAAAGCATTCCTCCGATGAAGCTGATCATCGAAATTCCCGGAATAGGAAGAGCGGCCATCACTGCGTTAAAAAGAAAAAAGATCGAAAGAATTTTAAGTGGTGCCTGCTGGTAAATCTCTAACCAGCGGTCGTGATAACTCTTAATAGAGGCCAGGCTATCTAGCATTTCAATTTCTGGCACCAGGTACTTTAATAAGAAAATAAGTCCGATTATCGAAACAACAAAGACGAGAGGTTTTTTCACACGTTCTCGTCTGATGATTCAATGATTCTGTTTTCTTTTGGCGGGAAATACTCTTCAACAATAATCGGAAGAGCTCCATACACCAGTGAAGCCAACAAGGGCCCGACGAAAAGTCCCGGAAGACCTAAGACATAAACCCCACCAATAACAGCAAGAAATCCAATAAAGGCCGGAACTTCAACCTCACCAAGACTTACCAAATAAGGTCTAACTAAATTATCTGCGACTCCGGCAAATGTGCCGATGATCGCCATCGCAATCCCAGCTCCGGTGCGCTTTTCCAGGAAAGCAATAATGGCCAAAGCAAAGGCCATCGGTGCAGCGCCAATAACCGGAATAAATGAAATGATAAATGTTAAAAAGAAAACGATGTAGAAATCACCAAGCCCACAAGCAAGGGCCCCAACTGAAATAATCGTCGACTGAAGAATGCCGGTGATAACATTTGAAAGGAAAACTTCACGGCAACTCGATTTCAAAACGTTAATAAAACGATTCGAATGGTCTTTTGAAAAATAATAATAACGGTCAAAAACTTCTCTGATTTCGTTCTCTTTTAAAAGGAAAAAATAAAAAGAAAGCCCCATCACCAAAACCCCGAGTAACAAATCCGGAATTTGTGTGACCATGTCACTGAATGTTTTAAAAATAAATGTCCCAGCTGTCGTGATAAAAGTATTGAACTTCTCCTTCACCATTTCACTTTCCAAGTGATTACTTACGGCAAGCTGATCAATAAACTTATACACGCTTTCTTGAGTCGCCTGAGTGATTGTTGAGAGAGATTGCTTCGTAAAGAACTCAGAAATGATTCTTGCTCCTCTCATAAAGAAGATTCCAAAAGGAACTGCGATAAGGAAAAACAAAGCGGCGCTTACGATATTAAGCTGT
>CAXHHE010000155.1:0-7790 GCA_964016365.1 uncultured Bacteriovorax sp.
TGGAAAAACCCTGGCCTTTGTTCTTCCTATTATTACAAAACTTATCGGTGCTCCCAAAAGACCGACTAAAATGCTAGTTATTACTCCCACAAAAGAGCTCTCAGAGCAGATTCTTGCTGTGGCCAAAAAATGCGCGCGCTTTACTAATATCATCAGCACCAGTCTTTATGGTGGAAAGAGTTTTGATACTCAGGTGAAAGAACTAAAAAATGGCGTACACCTCATTGTCGCTTGCCCGGGACGTTTAAAAGATCATATCGAAAAAGAGACCATTGATTTAAGTGGAGTCGAAACGGTTGTTCTCGATGAAGCTGATCAGTTAATGGATATGGGTTTTCTTCCCCACATTAAAGTGGCGATGGAAGCGACTGCCAACCGCAAACAAACCCTTCTTTTTTCTGCCACTATGAGTGAGGAAGTTAAAGGTCTGACAGAAGAATTTCTAAAAGATGCTGAGACCATTGAATTTAAGGCCAACCAAACCAAAGCGGCCATCGCTGAAATCTTTGCTCCGATTAGCAATGAACTGCGCTACCCTTTCCTGCGTTTTTTATTAAAAGAGCACAAGATTAAGTCGTGTTTAATTTTTACTAAAACTAAAGAAGAGGCCAGAAGCCTCAACGCCCTTTTGGTTGCTGATAAATATAAAGCAGCAGTGCTTGAAGGTGATATGACAACTCATCAGAGAAAAAAATCTCTTACGGGCCTAAAAGAAAAAACCATCAATATTCTAGTGGCCACTGATATCGCCAGTCGCGGATTAGATATTCCTCACGTCTCTCACGTCATCAACATCGGTCCTCCTCAAAACAGCGACTCCTACATTCACCGCGTGGGAAGAACGGCCCGTCATGATAAACCAGGCATGGCCATCACGATTTATATTAAAGGTGAAGAGGATTTTGAACTCGAAGAGATTCTAAGCGCTCAAGGCAAAGAATTAAGCCCTACAAAGTATAAGGAATTCAATTATCAACTGCGCCTTGATAAAAAGTCCCTTAAACTGATCTAATATTTGAAAAATAAATAACTTAGAAGTGGCACTCTGACCCTGACCCGGCAAAAAATATTAAAAATTCTGACTGCTTACCCAACAAAAAAAAATTCATGCTATACTCTTAAGAATGAGAACGTTGCTTTTGGACTGCAACTATTTTCCCGTAAAGATCATAAACTGGCAGAAGGCCATGATACTCCTTCTGACCGGACGGGCGGAAGTTGTTGATGAATATCAAGATAAACTCATACGAACCGTTTCCACCGCTTACCGTCTCCCCAAAGTTCTCCGGTTATTTCAAAATCATAAAATCTCTCTGAACGTCAAATTTACCCGCATGAATGTTTTCTTCAGAGACCAATTCCAATGCCAATACTGCTCAATCAAACTTCCTGCTTCTGAACTCACTTTCGATCACATCATTCCCGTTTCACAAAAAGGCCCAACCAGCTGGGAGAATGTCGTCACCTGCTGTAGACCTTGTAATGGAAAAAAGGGATCAAAGAGTTTACACGCTTCTGGAATGAATCTTCTTCGCCCGGCTAAAAAACCGCGCTGGTCTCCTGAATTATGCTTGAGACTCTCAGATGAAGACCCGACTGAATGGTGGAACTTCTTCCCGACATCAGCGAAGGCCGCTTCTTAATAACTAATCCCGATATTAAGACTCATAGAATTGACCTTAGGATCAGTGCTCGACTTTGACCTGGTCACTGCATAAGAAGGAGAGATAGTCACACTCTCCCAAAGATCGATGTCGGCATAAGCTTCAATAGTATTGGACGTATCATTTTTTTCTAAAAGATTTTTCCCATGGGAGTAACTCACTCCCACTGACCAGAAACTCAAATCATTGTATTCGATATATCCTCCGGCCGATGAGTCAGAGAAGTTACCGACAGTGTCTGAAATATCCGTGTTGGTGATGGTGGTATTTTTAAAAGCTTTAAGAGTATTACTTCCTCTGGGAATAAAAGCATTTTTATTCCAGTCGATTCCAAAAGTAAAAAAATCGCCAATCACCTGCGAAAAACCAACTGTCAGTGAGAGTTTTTCATAGCGCTCACTTTCATCTTTAGAGTACTTCATCGAATCACTTTGCAATCCGATGGAAAATTTGCTGACACCAAAAGAGTGCTCTTTGCTGGTGGAGGGATTATTTTTTATGGTGAGTTTTCCGCTATAAGAAGATCCTTTGTAGTTATTGTAGTCATCGATCTGTTTGTACCCAACAGCAAACCTGATTGTTTGGTCAGGTTTATAAATTAATGTTCCTTTATAGGAGTGGGCTTCGTTGTCTGTTCCTGAATCACTGCTCTCCTGATTGGATTGACTGGCATAGAGAGAGACAGAAAGTTTTTGAGTCATCCCAAATCCCAGACTGTAGTTTTTGCCAATAGTCCCGGTAGAAGTTTGAGAAAGACCCGCTCCAAAATCAGCGGAGCGGGCCCATCGAGGGGTCATCGTCGCTATAAGAAAAACAACTAAAACAAAGTGTGTCCAATTAGTCCTTTCGTCCTCTCCTTTCACTTCTTTCTGCTTTGCTGTTTTCTTTCTTCTCATTTTTTCTCTCTTCTTTTATCGCTTTTCTTTCTTCTTTTGCTTCGCTCTTAGCTTCACTTCTAGATTCGCTTCGAGACTCTTTCTGATTTTCCTTGGCCTCATCACTTGCATCTTCTTTTGCTTCGTCTCGGGCCTCTTTCATCTCTTTTCTTCTTTCTCTATTCTCTCTTCTCTCATCTCTTCTTCTGTCATCTCTATCCCTTGGCCCATGCTCTCGTCTTCGCTCCCTTTCCTCTCTTCTTGGAGGTCTCTCTGGCCTGATATCCAGATCTTTTAAAGCAGAAAAGAAGTCTTCACGGGAGATTTCTCCGGCCTTAAGTTTTTCTCTGAGCTCATCGAGCTTGGCCTTCTGCTCTTCAGTTAAGTCAGACTTGGCTTCGGCCTTGTCTGAGCGCTCTTTAGTGGGTTTTGTTTTGTCGCTATTCTTGACTGTTTCATCAGTCTTAGTGTCCGAACCAGACTCTGATCCAGCGGAGGAATCCGTCGTCGTTGTCGTAGTCCCCGTGTCCGTTGACTCTTCTTGAGCAAGGGCAGGGATGGAAGTGAGGATAAGGGCAGATAAAAGAACATGTTTCATAGCTATCACTCCTATTTTGGTCACTCCCTATTTGGAGTGGATCCTTCCCTAAACGGTAATGGAAGATTATTGAAAAACTATGGAGGTGATAAACTCCTTGAAAGGACTGGAAAATTCCCTCTAAACAAAAAGGGCATTTTTTTCACCCTCAATCCCCCCTTTGTTTAAGGCCTTCCTGTGTTAGAATTTTCCTTATGAAAAAAATCAATCTTATAGGCTCTGCTCTTCTTATGACTCTAACTTTCCAGCAGGCGCTGGCCTTAGAATGCCCGGATAAAACCTCGGCTCCATTGTGTCCTACAAGTGGTGCCACACTTCTGGATGAAACTTATCCCACACAGGCCTTCGTTATTTCCAACCAACCTTATGTCCTGACAAAAGATTCGAGAAAAGTGACTCGTAACTTTGTTAGTAAAGTCATTGCAAATTATGATTATGAAAAAGTTCCACAAATCATTTTGCCGATGACAGATAAAAAAGATTTTGATGTCCTGGTTGGTGAAATCAAAAATCAACTGACTCAAAAAAAGATCCCCGCAGAAAAAATTGACGCCATTATCGGGCAAATTACTTATACACCAATTCAAAGTTATACCTGGCAACAGGATTGGTTTGAGTCTTTTGTCGATTTAAAAACTGGCGCACCTGCCATCAGACAAATTGACAGCTACAACCGCGTCTGGCCTGATTCAGGTCAAAAACTAAGTAAGGCCGGTGAACAATGTGCGATTTCTCAAGGGGCCAATATTAAAGAAGCCTACTCTCCAAATGCCAGCGCCAGAAACCAGGAAGACGTTTCATTTGGCTCTGGAGAAATGGGAGGAAATATTGAAGGTGCTCCAGGAGGATTCTGTCTGGTGGGAGATAATCAAGGTTCTGTCTTCTCTAATCAATTTTGTGGAAGCCCTGATAACGTCATTCAACTTCAGACTTCATGGCTGGCCGTAGGTCACGTTGATGAGATTTTTAAAATCATTCCTACTCAATTTAATGATGGCCGCCCAAAAGAGTGTGAATTCTCTCTCATGGCCGCAAGCCCTAAAAAGGCCCTGGAACTTATGAGCAATCCAAAACAGGGACAGATCCCGTTTATTGATCTCGATATCAGCAATCCAGAGAAAGACGTTTCTGAAACAAGAGACACAAGAACCAATCTCCGTTTTAGTGGAAACTATATTACTTGTGAATACATCAATGAGATTGTTAAAAAACGCCCGGGTGGAATAAAAACTCTTCCAGCTGGAGCGCGCACTGTTTTACTTAAACTGATTTTCGGAACGGCCCATGCACAGACTATGAGCAACGAAGAAAAAATGCTTGTTGAGCTTCAGGATAACTGTTCAGCTAATATCGACCAGATTTCAAACTATGAAATTCAAGAGATGATGAAGCTGGATAATCGCTTCACAACTCTTAATAATGCAATTAATGAATCCATTGAAAAAGATAAGGCACTCATCAAATCAAAAATCCTTTCTCGCCTTCCTCAATGTGCTAAGTATTATGACGAACTGGATGTTCCTAATATTTTCTATGGTGGTTATACTGTGGAAAACCCGGAAACAAAAAAAGTTGAATTAGCTAAGCCAGGTGGGACCAACTCCTTCCTGCCAAACCCAACCAACTCAGTTCTCATGAACAAAACAGTGGTCTTTCCAGACACTGGAAACAAATTGTTTAACGGTTATTTAACAGACGAAATGAAAAAGAGAAAAATCAAATCTGATTTTATCTCGAGCTGGGACTATGCTCACCTTGGCGCTGGAAATATCCACTGCTCAAGCCACTCAATCCCACACTGTCGTCCGGCGGGGAAATAATTTATGAAAATTCTATTGCTCTCATTACTCGTTTCTTTTTCAGCCCACGCTAAAGACGAACACAACTTTAGCTGTAATGTGGATAAAGAATCCAAAGTAGAACTCTCACTCCTGGACAAAAACACTCCAAGCGTGAGTCTCTTCTTTAAGAAATCAAAGTTTGCGACTTGCCAGTATGAAAATACGCCATTGACTCAAATGGGGAATCCGCGTGCGCAGGTTAACGAAACGCTATGGCACTTAAAACTTAAAAAGTGCGACTACTACTTTGAAGATAAAAAAGAAAAAATCCCAGTGGTAGAAGCAGCGATGTTTAAGCAGTCTCATGAAAAACGCGATCACTACTTTCTTATTGTCAAAGGCAAGCAGCCCCTTAAGTGTAAGGCCATTAGATAAGGTCTTTTATTAAGCCATCTTTTTTAGTCGCTTTTTATTCAATTTTCATTCAAGAAGGCCCTCCGGGGCCTTTTGTAAGACATTGTAATCCTTTAGAGATTAAACAAATCTTTTACTAAATAAAATATGACCTATAATGGAGGGATGAACATTGATAACAAGCTCCTCAATCTCAAAAGCTACTTGAGTGAAAACCGTTTGGGAAACACCGGGGTTAAAACCACTCTGAGTGATTCCGCCGTCGCAGGTACAGAAAAAAATAACGTCGATTTAAACCTGGATAGCGATTCAAAGAACCCAAACGATAAATCAAAAAAGAAACAAAAAAATAAAGAGTCCACAGCACCACAAAAAGAAATCAAAGAAGTGGCGCCAGTAAAAAGTGATGCCGAAATAAAACTGGCAAACTTAAAAAAATTAAACTTACTATAGTTATGAAAAAGCTCTTATCAACATTCATTTTGGTATGCGCCCCTTTGTCTCTTATGGGAGAAACCATCATTTTAAAAGCGGACCGCTGGTGCCCTTTTAATTGCGATCCAACATCTGCTCAAAGTAAAGAGCTCGGCTACATCGTCGAAGTGGCCAAACTAGTCTTTGAAAGAAAAGGCCATAACATCGACTACCAGGTGGACACCTGGACAAATTCCATTGAGAGCGTCAGAAGCGGGAAGGCCACAGGATTGGTTTCAACCACCATGCCCGATGCTCCCGATTTTATCTATCCTGCAAAAAGCATGGGAAGCAATAAAGAATGCTTTTACGTCAAAGCAAAGGACCCTTGGGAGTATGTGAGCTTAAGCAATTTAAAAGGCCGCAAACTCGGCATCGTCGAGTCTTACGCTTATTCCGCCGAACTTACCAGCTACCTGATGGATCATCCTGAACAGACAGTCAAAGGAACCGGCAGTCTTCCTCTCATGTCCAATATTGAGAACATGAAGGAAAATAAAATCGACACTATCATCGAAAACCCCTTTGTCTTTAATTACTTCACAGAATCCAAAAAAATCCGCGATAACTATGAAGAGGCCGGATGCACTGAAGGAGATCCGCTCTATATTGGATTCTCTCCCAAAAACCCTCGCTCTAAGGAATTCGCAAAAATCCTTACAGAAGGCATAGAAGATTTGAGAAAGGACGGAACTCTAGGTAAGATCATTACCAAGTATTCACTCAAAGATTGGAGTCCTTGATCATGAACTATTGGCTTATGAAAAGTGAGCCGGATGTCTTTTCCATTGATGATCTCAAAAAAAAGAAAAAATCCGGATGGGATGGTGTTCGCAACTACCAAGCTAGAAACTATATGCGCGATGAGATGAAAATCGGCGATGTGGTTTTATTCTATCACTCTAGCTGTGAAATCCCAGGCATTGCCGGGCTGGCAAAGGTTTCAAAGACCTCTCACCCAGACCCTTCGCAGTTTGACCCTAAAAGCGAGTATTACGACGAGAAGGCCACAAAAGAAAACCCTCGCTGGTTTATGGTAGAAGTGGAGTTCGTCGAAAAATTCGATCAGGTCGTAACTCTTTCAACATTAAAAGACACTAAAGGATTAGAGAGTATGCCGGTCGTCCAAAAAGGCTCAAGGCTTTCTATTAATCCAGTCACAGAGAAAGAATTTAAAATTATTTCTAATCTAAGATAAAACTTAAAGGCCGAGTGTTTTTTAACCATCAAAGAAAAAAGAATCGTGAGGAAAAAACAAACAACAGCAGAATAAAAGAATTTTTAAGGCCGCAACCATCATGCATTATGCTGGTATCTTTTTAAAACTGACTCTATGGTTTCTTATCTTAGGACCGACGTTGTTTGTTTTCTTTTTTATCCCGGCCACTACAATCCTAAGAATGGATCTTCGCAGTCCTGGTTATTTAGATAAAAAAAAGGCCCTCCTAAGAGGGCCTTTTAGTTTTGTTACATTCGACTTTACATTCTTCTCGGATACAGGTTGATCGGCTGGTTAACCTCAACATTTCTGTTGCCACCCGGTGCCGGGAAACGAATCCCTTGAAGCACGTCTTTCATACAGTCGCGGACTTTATCAGAAGTGATTTCTTCTGACGTGATTGAAGATTTCTTCACACCACCGTCGCCACCGATCACAAAGTTAAACAGCATGACCCCTTGAAGGCCGTCTGGTTTATTTTGTTTTTCAAGCTCTGACTGGTAACAGCTTCTGAATTGTGGGATGTGATCGCGAAGAATTCTTCTGATCTCATCCGGGTTAATTGTCGACACAGCTACTTTTTCAACCGGAACACCGGCAACAGAGATTGATCCTTTCTGAGCAAGGCCGTCGAAGCCGCGAGAAGAATCGATCTTTCCTTTTGCTGATCCAGTTAAGCTCCCAACGTTTGTTGCAACTTTGGCCATGTTCGCTGTACCGTTTCTGTCTCTTATACACATCTGACGCTGCCGACGAAGGCTTCTG
>CAXHHE010000156.1:0-7777 GCA_964016365.1 uncultured Bacteriovorax sp.
GTCTCGTGGGCTCGGAGATGTGTATAAGAGACAGACTTAATCCCGATCTCTGCTTTAAGATCGCTTCATCGAAGCCTGCCCCTGAATGGATCAGGTCAAAGGCAACGACGTCACCTAGTTTATGAGCAAAAACAGAAATGTTCTTTTCGCCGTTTTCTGATTGAGTTGAATTGATCGCATAAGCAAAAAGGTGATAAAGAGTCTGCTCCATATCTTCCTGGCGCCCTTTGATCATCAGGTTCTCAGGAATGTTGATATCGATCTGTACACCTTGAGAGAAAAGTTTTTCAGTTAAAAGGTCTACAACAGAAGAGCTCAATTGCTCCAGGTTAATATCATTAAGTTGCGTATTCATAGTGTTATCAGCAGAAACTCCAATCGAATCATCTTCCCAAATCTGGTCAATATTTTTTACTGAAGTAGAGACCACTGCTTTAGTCATTGGAGTGACAAGTGTCTCAAGCGACATCTTGTTTTTCCCTTTTTCCAGTGTCGTGTAAGCGTGGAAATTAGCAAATAGCTTCGAGCAATTGATCAGGTCGTTTTGCTCTAAAGCTACGCGGATAATCTCTCCTACTTTTACACTGGTTGCCCCTCCGTTATCCAGAAGTTCGGCCTGCGCTTCTTTTTCACGTGCATTGTTTGAGAGACGACGGCGAGTAAGACTCATGTATTCAGCTAACATTAGAATAACTAAAAGAGTCGCTGAAACATAGAAAATATTTTTCTGCTGATTTAAAGAATTTGTAATTTCTGCTTTAAATGAGTTAGTCGATTCAAGGATCTCATCTTTAGTTGTTTCGATTTTTTCAAAACGAGTTCCTACATCTCTCGATTCACCACTTCCGGCCATCGACTTCGCTCCATTAGGAGCAAGGATATCTTCATGGAACCAGTGAACATTTGAAGCAAGATTAGAAAGTTGTTTTGCTGCTCCTGCAAGCTCTTTTGAAAAAGAATTTTCAACAGTCAAAATTCCCTCTGCTAAACATTCTTCTGTTAGATTTTGGAAATTCTGTGTTAGGTAATTTGATCCTGTGTCACCTAGAAGGTTAGCAGTGTATGTTTGGTTCACACGCGTAAAACACGTCTGAATTCCACTTTCAAAGTTTGTTAAACGCTTGATCTGTCCCGAATTTTCCTGAATTCTATATGTTGTGAAGATCAACCCTGCCAGAAGGCAAAGCCCGGCGATACTTCTTTTGCTTTCGAGAACATTGGCTAGCTTTTTCATGAAATTGCAATCCTTGCAAAGTTTTGAGAGTCCAGGGCACTCTTGCCCAATATAATTTTACTCCGTGCCGGATTAGGGTCAACATATAGGATAAAAATACCTGTGTTTTCCTAGGGAGAAGTTGTAAGATATCGAAATGATCAGGAATAAGGATTCAAAGTCCAAATATCTCATCTCTTTTCTCGCCGCTATCGTCCTGCATGCGGCAATTCTTGCCTTCGTGAAAGGCGATCTACAGAATATTGAGTTCTTAAACCAGCTTTCGCAAACGACAAAAAACTTAAAGACTCCACTAAGGCTTGATCAAATTAAAATCATGAAACCTGAAGAGGTCGAACCCTTTAGAAGAGTGGGAGTCAAAGATGGTAAGAAAAAAGATTACCAACCTGATCTTTCTTTTCAAACGAAGCCCCAAAGACAGGCCCCACCTACCCCGCAAATACCAACAAAGCCAACACGAGGAGCTCCCGGTGCTCCCCAAAATCAACTCTCAATGGCCAACCTTGCTCCCGATCTCCCTGGGCCTAAACCTTCAGGAAATCAGAAACCAAGTTTCTCTGCGAGTGACCTGATCAAGGCCCCTGCTCCTTCTGTCAACGACAGCGGAAATCACTTTTACTTCAACCCAAAAAAGCAGTCCTCTATTCCTAAATCAAATGAGCAGGAAATTATTAAAAGGGAAGCTGCCAGAAATTACACTCCTCCACCAAATAGACCTACACAGAGAATTTCCAACCTGGAAATCAGATCAGAGCGTCCTGAAGGAATTTCAGAAGACGAACTCAACTCAGATGAAAAGGCCAACTACAGTTTCTACGTAAGAATGTACACATCCTACGCTTCAAAAATCGAAGCGACTTTCGACAAGATCGCCATTGAGCGCCCAGGCATCATGCGCGCTTTTGATAAGAAAGATTTCCTATTGGGAAAAGTCGATTACGACGAAGAAGGAAACATTATGGTGGTGAAGATTCTTAAATCTTCAACCAACGATGACCTTCATTACTTTTTTGAAGAAACTCTAAAACAACTCAACCTTCCCAATCCTCCCAAAAGTTATAAGAAAGGAAAGAAATTTTCCATTTTTTACCAGATCAATATTAATTAAAAAATTGTCTCAGGATAACAAAAAGAACTGCGCCTAAAGCGTAGGTCTTTATCATGTTTTTTGAGCCCAGATTTTTAACAAAATCTAATCCGGCCATGTCGATTTTTTTGAAGTTAGATTTGATCTTTTTTCTCAGACGAGTTTTTTCATTGAGATCAAATGTCTTAAAAAGCTCGTGCACTTCACTCTCAAAAACCATTTTTGTTTCCAAATCAATTTGCGGCTTCGGAATGAACACTTTGGTTTCAAGGTTTTTTTGCTCGAATTTTCTAAAGGCACTTTCACACACCGGACAAGTGTCCATGTGCTTTTTGATCTTATGAAAACTCTCCTCCTCTTCTGTTAAATCCAAAAGAGAGAAAACATTTTTTGTATGAATACAGTTGTCACTTGCAGGTCTTAAAAATGGTGCTGATACAATTGCGTTGCGCCTACTACTATCCAATCAATGATCCTTAGTTGTGGCCTGGTGGGCCTTGAACGAACGCCGTTTGCGCCGAAGTCAATTCTGAGACCATAGCGATACGGGCCGAGTATAAATGAGCGAGAACTTCCGTTTTGGTTTTCCCGAGGATGAATTCCATAATATCCATAGAAAAATCAGTTCTCTCCTGTAAGAATAGAACTGCCTTATCATCAAACTCCAGAGCAAAAAAGCCAGAGTTGTCTTCTACATTCTTAAAACTCATGCGCAGCTGGTGATAGCGCTTTTTCGACATCTCATACATCAGCTTATAAAGCTGAATCTTGATATCTTCGGTATTGGCCAGCAGGTGCGACTCACCTTTTTTAGTCAGGCTTTCAATCAGATCCTTTTTTTGAATCATAAAAGCACTCACTGAATCAATCATCAGCTGTGTGGCCTGAAGGTCATCGGGGATTAAAATAAAAGCGAAGCTGTAGAGGTCAGTGCTTAAATTTTGAATGTATTTTTCTAGGTCTAAAGTTTTCATCTTGATTCTTATGCCAAAACCATCCATAGGTTTGGGAGTCCTTCTATTCTACCCCTCCCCCAAATTGTTTACAACTAGGCGCCCGATGTAGAATCAGTAACTTAAGACAAATGAAAGGTAGTTTTGGCCCAAGATTTATATAATTTTCAAGAAATTTACCAAACCAGTCGAATAGACAATGGAGAAACTTAAAAACCCAGGGTTTTTTATGAAAAATATGAAAAAGATGTCCTTCCTTGTATTACTCCTTTCGGTCGCAGCACTTACCGGATGTGGGCAGAAGACAACAGGGAAATCGACGATAAATAACTATTACTCAAATGGTTCAAGCAGTAGCGGTTCAACAACTGATGGATCAACGTCGACTTCTTATACTTTTAAAACGGGTCTGCCCGATTTAGTTATCAAAGGTCCAGGGACCAATAGTCTCTACTGGTCATCTGCTAACAATCTTCCTTCTTACATCGACCCTGACTCATTCAAGGCCGATGCAAAATTTGCGGTAAGAATTAAAGGATTTAGAGTCACTGGGGGAACAGCGCTGGCAAACCCAACGCATACAGAAACAAATAAGGCCTGCTCTACTTTTACAACTAATAGTTTTACAAAAATGCAGGTTAAACTGATGCTTAGAAAATCGGGCTCAAGCTTAGGAGAAACAGTAACTCTAGTAGCTGACGCTTCTACGAGTGCTTATTCATCAGTAGGAGAATTTTCTGTTCCTAATGGAAGCAGCAGTCCATTCATTCTTGAAGTGGTTGAAGTCCTAACAGATCATAGATGTACGGCTTCTAGTGGAAAATTATACTGTCCATACTCCGACATTCCTTATAACTCTGGCGGGCCAACAGAATGTGTAGGCTTAAAAATCGAATACGCTACGCTGTAAGACATTTAAAAAAATTAAAAGGAGAGGTTCACCTCTCCTTTTTTTTTGCCTTTTTTTCACCTAAGCAAAATTCAAATTAAAATAAAACTATTGACCTTACGTTTACCTAACAACTTAATTTTTTCTTCATATTGCTTTTTTCGCCCTAAAACTCATCAGTTTTTCCGTATTCGATTCGATAGTTAAGCACACATTTAATCTCAATCCATAGGAGCATACATGAAATTTTTTCTGAGCTTAATGTTGTCTACTCTTCTTATGTCTGGTGCATTTGCCGAAGCACTAACACCTGAACAAACAACTGCTCTTAATAAGCAAGTTGAAGAAATGAAAAAACTGGCAAGCGACCCGAAAATTGTAGACGCTGTAAAAGCAGTTAATGCTACTGCACTTGCTGACTACAAAGATATGACTCAAGACAAGTGGAAGGATCTTCCAGTTCTTGACCCAAAGGTTCGTTATTTCTCTAAGAACCCAGCTGGTGAATTCTTAAAATCAAAAAAGAACGACATGGTGACTGAAATTTTTGTTAACGCTGCAGACGGAACAAAAGTCGCTTTCCTTTCTAAGACATCAAACTGGTCACACAAAGGAAAACCAAAACACGATGATCCAATGGCAGGGAAAACATGGCAAGGGTCAATTGAAATGGATGAGTCGACAGGACTTAAGTCTATTCAAGTTGCTGTTCCAGTAATGGATGGTGGAAAGGCCATCGGTTCAATGACAGTTGGTTACTCAATTACAAAATTAAAATAATTCGTTATTACAGGGAAGAGAGTGAATAAATGCTAAAGAAACTAGGATTACAAAAATACCTTCTAACCGTGATCTTTGGGGTCGTGGTCATCAGCTTCTTGTCCTCTCTCTTCACTGTGACGAGTATTCAGAAAAACATGGGAAGCCTACTTAAGGCCTCTCAGGAAAGTGCCGCTTCAAGCAACAGCATTATTGCACTTTCAATTGACATCTCCTCTATTCAGTCTGGGATTTCTCCTCTTATTACAGAAAAGGACCCGGATAATCTTGAAGCAGGTATTGCCAAGCTTAAAGATAAAATGAAAGAAGTTCAAAAAGATATCCAAGAGTGTAAATTTGACTGCCAGAAAGTTTCTGAGATTGACAAAAGTTACGAAGAAAAAGTAAATCACCTGGTAGACAAGATGATTCTTCTAGGAAAAACATCAGAAGCTATCGAGTATTTTATCGGCGATGTCAGCCCACTCTATCTGCAGACACTGCAAGAATTGGAAACTCAGGGTGATGGTGTAAGGCAAAAAACTCAAGCCTTTATCCAGGAATCAGAGGCCCAGGCAGTAAAGCTAAAGTACTCTGTAATCGCTTCAAGTGTTTTAATGATTCTTGTGATCATTATTGGAGGATTAAGTTTCCGCAGGGGGCTTGTCCAGGTCTTAAAACAAATTTCAGAGCAACTAAGCTTAAGCACAGTCACTCTCAATGAAACATCTGCTAAAGTCGCGACAACCAGCGACTTTTTATCTGAATCATCTACAGAGCAAAATGCGACAATCCAAGCGACTTCTCAGGCCGTTCAGGAAATCTCGCAAATGACAGACATTAACCGCAACAATGTCCAGATCTCAACCAAAAATGCCAAAGACAGCCAGGTCAAAATCACTGAAGGAAAAGAGGCCATCTCTCAGATGCTCTCTTCCATCAATCAGATCAGCCTTTCAAACAAACAAATGGTCGAACAGATCACTAAAAACGACAAAGAGTTCGCTGAAGTGGTCAACGTTATTCAAAATATTGATGAAAAGACGAAAGTTATTAACGATATCGTGTTTCAAACAAAACTCCTTTCTTTTAACGCTTCAGTAGAAGCGGCCCGCGCCGGAGAACACGGTAAAGGGTTTGCGGTTGTAGCGGAAGAAATCGGAAACCTGGCCATCATGAGCGGTCAGGCGGCCAATGAAATCTCTTCTCTTTTAGGGACGAGTGTTTCGCGTGTTAACGACATTGTTAAAAAATCCCAGACGTCGATGGTAGGGATCGTTGAAAGCGGTCGCCATACAATCGAAGAAGGAAATAAAAACGCTGAAAATTGTAACGTTATTTTTGATCAGATCAGCTCTGAATCGGAAAATATTTGCAATATCCTGGAAGAAATCAATGCGGGGACTCAAGAGCAAAGTAAAGGGATTGAAGAAGTGAATAAATCAATGCTTCAACTCAATGATGTGGCCAACAAGAGTGAACAAGTCGCCCAGGAATCGCTGCAAATGTCAGCACGACTTAATGATCAGTCTGAATCCCTGGGAAAAATCGTTGATGACCTTGTGATTATGCTTAACGGGAAAAAAGGCTAAAGCGCTTTAATAATATCTAGCGCCAGGTTCTTTTTGTGGGCAAAACTCACTTCCACTAAAAGACCCGGGCAAGTGATATTGATCTCAGAGACATTGTCTCCCATGATATCAAAGGCCACCCAATCTACACCCTCTTCTACAAGTTCAGCACAAATGCGGTCGCACTCTTTTTTCACCGACGGCGTCAGCTCAATTGCATGAAAAGCAGCCCCCTGAGCAATATTGGCCAGGAACTCTCCTTTTTTTGGAACTTTTAAAATTGATCCTAACTCATGCCCCTTAAAATAAAGCGAACGGATTTCTCCATTAACGACTTCTTTACAAAAGGGTTGAGCAACAATCGCCCCGTTATTTTCTTTTACTTTTTCAGAAAATTTAAAAGCCAGATTTGGCTCACTGATGCTCACCTTTTCCACTCCAAAACCCTGGTAAAGATCCAGAGGTTTTAAGATCAGGTCCTGATGATCTTTTTTCATCAGCTCAACAAATCCCATAAAACCTTCCACACTACTTCCCACGTAAGTTTCAAGTGACGCTTTTTGTGTGTAAGCGTGAAGCTTTTCATTGTATTTCAGGATTCCATCCGGTGAGTTCATCACTTTAATACCGTGAGTGCTGTAATAACGAAGCATCCACAGGTAACGAAGATAGCGCGTATCAAAAGGAGGATCGATACGCATATGGATCACATCCCCTTTATTCATTTCAAGGACAATTGGTTCTTTAAGAGCAAAATGCTTTAAATAAGCGCCATCCTCATAAAAATCACCTTCAAAATCGTACAATTTGAAGACACTTTTAGCTTTGTTATTGATGTAGAAATCTTTTTCAAAAAGAAGATAAACATCCATCCCCTGCGCTTTCATCGTTGTCGCAAGCATCAGAGAGCTGTCTTTTTTTGGATTTAATTTTTCGATGGGGTCGATAAAAAGGACATGTTTCATAAGAGGGTCCTACTTAAAAAGGTAAATTTCGAAGTCCTCCTCTTCATTTTGATTCTGGAAGTCTTCATACTTTTTGACTATCCAATTATAGTAGTCTTTTAGAGAGAGCCCAAGTTTTTTTTGAAGACTTTCGAGGCTCATGGACTTTTTCTCGTAAGTTAAGAAAGCTGCAAAACTTGCGTTATTCCAAGAGCGGTTTAACGGAAAGCAGTCCTTAGGTTGGATGTCGAGTGCTTGGCACTTTTTCATAACCTCAACCTTAAAACGCTCTTCCATAAATTCATTCAAAATGGCCTCTGCCTCTTCTTTCGTTTTTGGC
>CAXHHE010000157.1:0-7759 GCA_964016365.1 uncultured Bacteriovorax sp.
CTTCGTCGGCAGCGTCAGATGTGTATAAGAGACAGGGGGTGGTTCTGCTTTTTAGCTGGATTTTTGCCAGCCTTTTATTTTTGGGATTCTTTTTTAAAAATAGCCGCGACTCTGATGATTATTTGAAAACCATTGTCGAAGGTGTTGAGCCATTGCTTGAATCAAAAATGAATAACTATTTTTTTGCTCTTCAAAGTGGCGCGAGTTTATTTACCGCCAGCGATAAAGTGACACAAGAAGAGTGGAGCAGTTTTTTAGAATACAATCAATTTCAAAAACAACTTCCGGCGTTAAGGGGGCTCGGTGTTGTTTTCCGCCTTCCTAAAAATGAGATCGAATCTTTTATTAAGAAAAATGAACTGAGAAAAGGGCAGGACTTCGAGTACCATGTTGTTCCTGGCGCTTCTCCAGAGGAAACTTCCCAAAACGCACTTCTTTCTGAAGCGTATCTGGTAACTTATATTGAACCCTTTGGTGACAATCGCTTAAAGGCAGGTCTTGACTTAGCGACAGAAGAACAGCGTCGCATGGCCGCCGAATATGCCCGTGACACCGGAGGGCCGGCAATTACAGGAAAAATAAAACTCATTGATGACCCTTATGGACAGCCGGCGATGCTGGCCTATTATCCTTTTTATGGCAGGGGAGAAATACCTAAAACAGTAGCAGAAAGAAGAGAGAGATTGATTGGCTGGACGTATGCTCCGGTGATGACTGATCAATTCTTTAGTACTGTCTTTCAGCAAGGTAATTTGAAAGAAATCAGTTTCAAAGTCTCAGAAGATTCGTTAGGGAGAAGCACTTTAATTACAGCGACTCCAGGCTATGACAAACTTCCAGGCTCTAATGAGATTATTAAGAAAGTTCGTTTTGGTAACCATGATTTTGTTTTTCAATTTAAAGGTACTGCTGCTTTTTATGCCAGCCGCGATTCATTTTCATCTCGTGTAGGAGCAGTGGCCGCGATTATTAGCTTACTGTTAGGAACGTTAATCGTTTCTTTGCAGGCCATGAAAAAACGTGCGATCAATTTTGCCAGTCAGACAACAGAAGAACTCAAGGCCAGTGAAGAGCTTTGGAAGTTCGCTTTGGAAGGAGCTGGAGATGCTGTTTGGGATTGGAATATTGAAACGGGTAAGGTTCATTTTAGCAGGAGACTCAATAGTCTTTTAGGATATGAAGAAGGTGAATTAGATAGTGCTGAAATAGACTGGCCAACGACTGTGCATCCTGAAGATCTCCCTCGTGTAAGAGCGAGCCTGGCAGCGCACTTCAATGGCGAGCAAAGCTTTATTACTGAATGCCGTCTCATTTGTAAAAATGGTAGTTATAAGTGGGTTCTTGCACGCGGGATGATGATCAATAATAAGACTGATGATAAACCTCATCGTATGGTCGGAACGATTTCAGATATCTCATCACAAAAAGATTACGAATATGAAATCCAAAGACAAAGGGCCAAGGCGCATTCTATTTTTGAAGGATCGAGTGATGCCCTGATGCTTTTAACAATGGATGGACGTTTCTTTGATTGCAACTCTCGCACGTTGAAACTTTTTGGTTTTGAGAAAAAAGCAGAGTTTCTTTCTCTGCACCCGTCTGATCTTTCTCCTGAATTTCAGCCTAACGGTGGTGATTCAGAGACCATGGCCAACAATCATATGAGAAAAGCTTTCAATGATGGTGTTAATCATTTTGAATGGATGCATTGTCGCAAGAATGGAAAGAGTTTTCCGGCCGAAGTTCTGCTGACAGCTTTTTCTTACGACGGAAGAACTGTGCTTCAGGCCTGTGTGCGTGATATTAGCGAAAGAAAACACGCGGAAGCCATCTTAAGCAGCCAAAGAGAAAAACTCGTGGCCTCTGCCAAGATGTCTTCACTGGGGGAAATGGCCGGAGGGATTGCTCACGAGATTAATAACCCTCTGACTATTATCATTGGGAAAACATCACTTTTAAAACGTAGAATTGAAGGCACTGACAATGCTCTAAGCAATAACTTCAAATACAACCATTCAATCGCTGAAGAATTAACCAATATTCAAAATACGGCCAAAAGAATTGGCTCAATTATCCGCGGTCTGAGATCTTTTTCACGAAATGCTGAAAACGATCAAATGGAGCGCATTCAGGTTTCAGGACTGATTGATGAGACATTAGATTTTTCACGAGAAAGATTTAAATTCCATGCTATTAACTTAAAAGTGCGCATGGATGAAGGCGACTCACTTTTTATTAATGGAAGGGCCGCAGAGCTTTTACAAGTTTTGGTTAACCTCCTTAACAATGCTTACGATGCAGTTGAACCATTGAAAGAAAAATGGGTTGAGATCAACGTCGGACATGAAGAAGGCATTTGCAAAATCAGCGTCACTGACAGCGGAGATGGAATTGACCCGGAAGTTCTGGATAAGATCATGATGCCATTTTTTACGACGAAAGAAGTAGGGAAGGGGACAGGGCTTGGTCTTTCAATTTCAAAAGGGATTATTGAAAACCACCACGGTAGATTTTATTACGACACGGCTTCGGCCCATACTTCATTTGTGATTGAGTTGCCTCTTACTTAAGCTGGCGAGCGACCAGTGCCTGGTAAGCTTCTTCGTATTCAGCAATAATTCTTTTAAT
This sequence comes from uncultured Bacteriovorax sp., assembly GCA_964016365.1. Lineage (GTDB taxonomy): Bacteria > Bdellovibrionota > Bacteriovoracia > Bacteriovoracales > Bacteriovoracaceae > Bacteriovorax. The sequence goes on from CAXHHE010000157.1 coordinate 2,629, forward strand.
AATCGTCTGAACGTCTTCGATCGCGTGAGTAAACTCAATTGAAGGTCCAGCAACCCAGACTGTTTTATAAGTAGCCGCAAAGGCCGCTTTTTCCACCGCTTTCATCCCACGGTAATAAGTCAGCATCTTGGCATATTTTTTAAGTTGTTTATTATGATTTAAAAAAGATTCGACGAAGTTTTGTTCAGTCCCGATTTCTTTCACATAAGGAGTATTGATAACTGAACACGGACTTCCTGAAATTTTTGTCGTCATTACGATATCCATCGCTCCAAAATCAACGACGGCTTTTTTATACTCTTCTGAAACTGGGGATTCTTTTGTGGCGATAAAAGGAGACCCGATTGAAACACCTTCGCTTCCTAAGGCCATAACTGAAAGAAGACCCGCTCCTGTACCAACTCCTCCGGCAGAGATTACTGGAAGTTTTGTTGCTTTCATTAACATTGGAACCAGGATTGACGGAGAGATATTTCCGGCGTGTCCGCCGGCACCAGAGTTGACAGCGATTAAAGCGTCAGCTCCAAGGGATTCAACTTTTTTAGCGTATTCAACATCGACCACATCACAAAGAATTTTTACTCCCAGTGGTTTTAATCTTCTGATTGTTTCTTCGGGAGAGCCAAGTGAAGTAATGATGAATGCTGGTGGATGTTTTTCCAGGACAGCAAGATGTTCGGCCAGGTGAACATTTGACTTATTTACTATGAGATTGATTCCAAATTTTCCATTGCACTCTTTGTGAAGATCCACCATCCCTGCTTCGAAATCGGCCGGGGTACGGTAGTTTAAAGAGGGGATACAGCCAATGAATCCGTTCTTATAGGCTTCAGCTAACATTTTGTTATTAGACACTAAAAACATCGGAGCTAGGATGATTGGGTACTTAATATCAAAAGTTTTTGTCAGCCAGGTTGAGATCATGGTTCTCTCCGTCAAAATTGTGAAATCTTTCTTTGTTAGATTGTAAGAAGTAAGAAGATAAAATTCCAGAAAATTAGACAAATCATACCAAAAGGAACAAACTTTTTGTTAATCACGGATGATTACCACTAAAGGAATAGGTTGTTTATGATGAAAGGTTTCAAATCGCTCTCTCTGGCAGTAGCAATGATTGCTATCCCAGCAGTGTCTCCATTAGCTACAGAAAATACAAAAAGTGTCTACATTACTATCGATTCAGATGCTCTAGCTTTCTCTGAAAAAACTTTCGGAAGAAGAGTTGAATCTATCGAGACAAAAGACGGAATTAGCGTCTTGAAAATCGATGAAGAGTCGATTCCTTGGCTTTCACTTCTTATGCACAGAAACTTCAACCGTTGTGGTGGATTCATGGTTCACGACGATAAGGAAGAAGCTCTTGAGCAATTAGATTCTCAAGATGGAGCGCAGCTCTTTGCTAAGAATAATATGTTCGCGGACTACACGATCAATCAGGAAAACTTAGTTAAGCCTCTGGTGAACGAAGTAAAAGCTGATAACATCCTGGCAACGATTACTAAACTTTCTTCATTTAAGAATCGTTACTATAAGGGAGAATTCGGAAAGCAGTCAGCTACATGGATTAAGGAATACTGGACAAACTTGGTCAAGGATCGCACTGACGCAACAGTAGAATTTTTTCCACACTCTCAATGGGATCAGCCTTCAGTTATTTTAACTCTGAAAGGTGCGTCAGATGAGACGATTGTTGTTGGTGGTCACCAGGATTCAATTAACGGATCATTTGGTGGAGCAACTTCAACAGCTCCTGGGGCAGATGATAACGCATCTGGAATCGCGACGATTTCAGAAGTTATCCGCATTCTTGCAGACAGCTCATACCAGCCACAAAAAACAATTAAATTTATGGCCTATGCAGCTGAAGAAGTTGGTCTGCTGGGATCAAAAGAAATTTCAAGAAGCTTTAAGCAAAAAAACGTAAACGTCATTGGGGTTATGCAACTTGATATGACGAATTTCCAGGGAACAAAAGATCTCGATATCGTTATGATGAGAGACTACACCAACGACCAGCAAAACAACTTCGTTGGATCGATCATTGACCGTTACGTTCCAGGTGTGAAGTGGGGATTTGATAAGTGTGGATACGGTTGTTCAGACCACGCTTCTTGGCATTCTCAAGGTTATCCGGCATCAATGCCGTTTGAAGCGAAGATGAATGACATGAATCACAACATCCATACAGCAAGAGATACTCTGGCCGCATCAAATGGAAACGCCAACCATGCTGCAAAGTTTGCGAAAATGGCCGTAGCGTACATTGTTGAATTAGACCGATAGAAAGCAAGATGATATAATCAGTCGTGAAACATTAAAAAGGAATTTTTATTGAGCACGACTGATTTTCCCGCCCTTCCCGATTACCAAGGTATCCGCGACCTCTTAGATACCGAAAGAAAGACCCTAATTAAAATTCATTCTTTTTCCGAAAGCGATGATTATCTTCGAACTGTTGAAGATGCAGGTATTGTTTTAAATTTCGTTGAAAAAACTCAAAGTGCTCTTTGGAATGTTTTTAAGCAGTACCCTTCATTGGTAAGTATTTTCAATACCGAGTATGTAAACTTCTTTGAATTTCTTCAAAGAGAGAATATTATTTCGCTCATTTTTATCGACGACTGTCTGATGCCGGAAAAAGAGATTTTCTATTTCGGCCAGGATGGGGGACTTACCCCGGCAGTTCTTGAACTTCACTATGCTGTTTTAAAGAAGTGGGTTGAAGGGAAAGAAACAAATCACGTTGAAACTCAAAAGAGTTTCAAAGAAAACTTCAATGCAGAATTAAAATCAAGCCAGCTTGCCTGTCAGTGTGTGGCCTGTCTTGCTGATTACAGAACACGCGTACGCGAAGTCGTTTACGATGAGTGCGTGGCCGCAATCAATGATACAAAAGCGAAGATTGAAGAGCAGATCGCTTTGAATAAAGAAAGCGCGATCTCTGATATCACAACGATCTATCAGAACCTTTTAAGAACTCTGGATAAAAAATTTCAACAGGTGCAGTTCAGGTTAAAGAAGTCTTCTTTAAATCGTCTTGAATCGCAAATCAAGGCCCTTCAAGATGAGACCTTCACTTATCCAAGCCCGTTGGCAAAAGAGCACGCTAATAACTTAATTCTTTTCTTTCATCGCATTCTATCTGAAGAAGGGCATTCTCCAGAACTGGTGAGTGACGAAGAATTCACGCGTTTTTTTAAGCAGCTCTCTAGCAACATCTGGAGACATGAAAAATACCTGGTTGTTGAATTTAAAAAACTAATTAAATCCATCCTGGTGTTAAAGAGAAAAGATATCTCTTCAAACATTCTTCAGGAGTACTTAGGGCAGTTCTGGCTGCACTCACACGCCAGAAAGATCCCAAGAAAAATCATCTATCACATGGGGCCGACTAACTCTGGTAAGACCTACCATGCGATCCAGGCACTGGCCGCTTCCCGCAAGGGGTGTTACCTGGCGCCTCTGAGGCTTCTTGCTGCCGAGTTATACGATACTCTTAACGGAAAAGGAGTGAAGACCACTCTTTTAACTGGTGAAGAAGTTATCGAGATTGAAGATGCAACTCACTACTCATCGACGATTGAAATGGCCAAACTGAACGAAGAGTTCTCATGTGCGGTTATTGATGAAATCCAGATGATCACTGATAAACAAAGAGGTTGGGCATGGACTCGCGCCCTGGTGAACCTTCATGCGTACGAAGTTCACGTGTGTGGTGATGGCTCGGTTCTTGACCTGGTAAAACAGATCACAGAACTTTGCGGTGATGAGTTAGAAGTAAAAAATTATGAACGTATGACGAAACTTGAAGTTGAAGATAAGCCAATCGTGCTCTCTCAGCTTCAAAAAAGTGATGCTCTGATTGTTTTCTCAAGAAGAAATGCGCTTAAGTACAAATACGATCTGGAACAAGTTGGTTTTAAAGTCTCTATTATCTACGGGATGCTGTCTCCGGAAGTTCGCCGTGAACAGGCCCGCAAGTTTGATAAAGGGATCACAGACGTTATTGTCAGTACAGATGCTATCTCAATGGGGATGAACCTTCCGATTAAGAGAATCGTTTTTACCACTCTGACAAAACATATTAACTCACAAGAGCACCCAATCACAGTGAGTGAGATTAAGCAGATTGCCGGTCGTGCCGGACGCTTCCAGCGTTTCCCGGTAGGAAAGGTGACTTGTCTGCAGAAAGTAGAAGATGGATTAACAGAGATTCAAGATGCCTTAGATTCAGTGTTGGAGCAACAGACTCAAAGTATGGTTGGTCCCGATCTGGATATCTTTACGAAGGTTAACAATGCCCTTTCATCTCACAATCTTCCTATCCTTAGGCTTTCAGAGTTTTTGAGACTCTTTAACACGATGATCTTCACGAAACCATTCTACTGTGTTGACCTGAAAGAGATGATTGAACTTGCTGAAACGGTAGAAGATATTGATAGTAATCACACACTTTCATCGGCAGAGATTTTTGGATTTGCCTGTGCCCCTGTTAACTTAGGTCTGTTGGAGCATGTTCAATATTATGTTTGGATTTTAAAGAAATTCGTTACTAATGAAATTATTAAGAACGAACACATCAATCATGCTTCAAATGAGATTGATTATCTTGAGACGACAATTAAGTGCGTGGAGCTCTACCAATGGCTTGCCCGCCACTTCAACAATAAGAATTTTGAGTTTGATGAGAGAGATCTTCTGGAAAATAAGCTTCTGGCAATCGACAAACTCAACACACTTCTTTCCGACAAGATCACGCCGACTTGCTCAAGCTGTGGAGTTAAACTCCCAGAAAATGCTAAGTTTGCTATTTGTGAAGACTGCTTTCAGCAAAGGCGCTTCACGAGACGTCCATTTCAAGGTAGAAGAGGGTCGCCTCCAGGTGGAAAACCGGGAGAAAGGCAATCAAACCTGGCCTCGGCAGTGGGCTCAACGAAGAGCAACTTCCGTCAGGGGAAACCTTCTAAGAAGAGAAAGTTTCAAGGGAAACCAAAAAGATAGTTTATGCATTACCGCGATTTTGCCAGACAGGTTCTAGAAGGGGAGAGTTTAGAAGACAAACTACTTTCTTCAAAAGACATTATTCTGACTGAGCATCTTCAAGATTATGAATTACCGCAAAATCCCGGGC
>CAXHHE010000158.1:0-7747 GCA_964016365.1 uncultured Bacteriovorax sp.
ATAACTGAGCGTCTCGTGGGCTCGGAGATGTGTATAAGAGACAGGTTTTAACGGCCGCTTGAAATTGATCGAAGTGATTAGGCACATTCTTTTCACGAAGCCCGTCTGAAAGAATATTGAGCATGACTTCCAGGTCATTATTAGTGAAGAGGTGTCTTCTTTTTTCTTCTTGAACGTATTTTTTTAACTCGAAGTAATTAACGATGTTTCCGTTATGAACCATTCCAATCCCGTGAGGGTAATTGATGGTCATTGGTTGAATGTCGCGTTTTGAATCAATAGGATTTTTGGGACCAACAGTGGCATAGCGGGTGTGAGCGATACTCATAGTGCCTTCAAATCCCGCTAAGATTGAAGGCACAAAGACATCGCTAATAAGACCTAGGTCTTTATACTGGTGGAAATTTTTTGTGTTGAAATCGAAACTTAGAATTCCGGCGGCGTCTTGTCCTCGGTGCTGCAGAAGGAGCAGACCTTGATAAGCTTCTTGGACTGAATAGGGAGTTCCGAAAACTCCTACAATTCCACACATCGCAATTCTCACCGATTAATTAGTAAAACTTATGGATGACATTAAGAAGACTAATTATTATTATCAGGTATGGCCACCAAAATCTTTGATGTTCATTAAATTTTTTTTCGGGCATGATTTTTTTAACTATGAATAAGATAACTTCAAACACAGTTCTCGGAATCTTAGGAAGCGGTCAATTGGCCCGTATGACATGCCTCGCCGCAAGCACTCTTGGTATCCAAACCCATGTTTATTGTACTGAAAAAGACCTTTCTCCTGCAGAACATGTCGCAACAAAAACATTTAAAGGTAACTTTTTCGACCTGGAAACCATTCTCAACTTTTGCCAATCCTGTGATGTGGTCACATTAGAAAATGAATTTATTGATCAACACATTTTAGAAAGTATTGATGAGAAGTTTCCGGGAAAACTTTTTCCTAACTCAAAAACATTTAAAAAGATCGGCGATAAGATTAGCGAAAAAGAAAGTTTCGCTAATGCTGGAATCAGAGTTGTCCCTTTTAAGAAAGTGACTTCACCTGATGATGTCGCTCGCTTTGCTGAAGTTTATAACTACCCTCTCGTCCTTAAAAGTTCTAAAGGCGGGTACGATGGTTATGGAAATGCTACTATCAAGTCAGCGCAGGATTTGGAAGAAAAATTTAAACTCCTAAAAGGCGACTTATTAGTCGAGGCCTTTATCCCTTACGAAAAAGAACTTGCGATCATGGTGGCAAGAAATAGGGACGGTGAAATCATCACCTACCCGATTGCTCACACCATTCAAGAAAATCATATTTGTCACTTCGTCAGTGTGCCGGCCGATATTTCTGCCGACATAGAGGAGCAAATTAAAAAGGCCGCGCAACTTGCTATGACAACGATCAATGCTGTCGGCATTTTTGCTTTTGAATTTTTCCTGACAAAAGACGGGACTCTCTATTTAAATGAGTCAGCCCCGCGCCCTCACAATAGTGGCCACTACTCAATCGAAGGCTGCATCACCTCGCAGTTTCACAATCACGTCAGAAGTGTGCTCAATCTTCCTTTAGGGGAAGCTCACCTTAGAACACCTTCTGTTTTAATGCTCAATCTTTTAGGAACACAAGAACAAGTGGCAGAGTTAAATCCACTGAAGGATTTTCTCAATACTAAAGACGGTCATCTTCATCTCTACGGAAAACGTTTTTCTAAAAAAGGACGCAAGATGGGTCACTTCACTCTTCTGGGCGAAGACCCCCAAGAGATGATGGAAACACTAAAAAAATTAAAATCGGGATATACACTATGAAAAAATCTAAAAATCAAAAACCTCTAGTTGCCGTTATTATGGGAAGCCAGTCTGACTGGCCAACGATGAAAGAAGCTTGTGATGTTTTAGATGCTTTTAAAATCCCCTATGAAAAACAAATCCTTTCTGCCCACAGAACTCCCGATGAAATGAGAGCTTTTGCGATTTCTGCCCGCACGAATGGATTAAAAATCATTATCGCCGGCGCAGGAGGAGCTGCTCACCTTCCGGGAATGACAGCGGCCTATACGACTTTGCCAGTCATTGGTGTGCCGGTGGTTTCTAAAACTCTTCAAGGAATTGATAGTCTTTATTCCATCGTGCAAATGCCTAAAGGGATTCCAGTGGCAACTGTCGCGATTGGAAATGCCAGCAATGCAGGCTTACTTGCTGTACAAATGCTTTCTATGAATGATGAAGACCTTGCCGGGAAAATTGAAACTTTCAGGCAGAGACAAAGTCAGGACGTTAAAGAATCTAATAAGCTTCTTAAAAAATCGAAGTAATTAAAAACATCCGACATAGGTATTCGTATAAGGCATCACGATCCCAAATTTAACGAATATTTCATTAAATTAATAGGCCACTAAACTCTATTAGTGACCCGAAGATGTTTCGGGACACTAATAGCATAAAGACTGGGAAAGCTATCGTGAACTGATTTTATGATTTTTTATTAACGCTCGCGCTCTTCTTCAACCTTTTCGTAGTTTCTGATGTAGGCCTTCGTCACTCGCTCAAAAAGTGAGTCTGAGTCTTTAGCATCATACTCATCTTTCTTTCTGAACTTCTTAGCAGAGATACTTTGAGAAAGGATTCTCGAGTCATTAGAAGCTTCTTTGTATTGGTAAGTCGCTTCACTTGCCGGCATCTTTGACGTCTCAGACACTTTTGATGGAGCAGATTTGTCGGAGAATTTTGGAGGAGCTGAATGTCCCAGCATCTTTTCTGTCACCGTTCTAGTTCCCGATGAAGCACTTCCTGATGATCCTCCACCAACATAGTAACCATAAGACCCACCAGAGCTTTCATAACGGCTTCCACCTAGGGAAGCTGACTTGTAGGCCTCTGTCGCTCCATCTGTATTATTAAACTTTTCAAATGAACCTTTCATTGTTTCGCCAAATGAATTGTTCACTACATTCACTGGAGAACTTGAAGATGTGCCCGGATTAGCGATCTTTGTTTTTTCTTTGCTTCCAGTTGTCGGAGTTGGCGTCGAAGTTGGAAGAATCGAATTTGATTTCTCTGCAATCTTTTTTTGGTTTTGAGAAATATTGGCAAGAGATTTTTTAGCAATCGCCATTGAAGCGCCACTTAAACTTAACCCATCACCAGAGGAGATTTTACCAGAACTAAATGAACTTTTTGAAGATGCAGAAAGCCCGATTCCCGATGAAGACGTTTCTGCAACAGTAGAAAGTGACAATGACTTTTGATCGGCCGTCGCCACAGCTGCTGCATTAGCATTAATCAGCGATCCACCTTGGTTAACAACTCCTGCACTTGCACTTACCTGCTCTAAATTCTGAGTGGCCAATGCCAGTTTTGCCGGAGCTTCATTTGCTTTTGCATTAGAAGTTGTACTCGACTTACTTCCCGATCCGGAAGTTCCATTAGCAAGTGTGTTTTTTAATTTTGACAGGTATGTTTCCAGTTTTGATTTTGCAGCCAGCAGGTTCTGCAGCTTCACTCTATCCGCTTCTAAAATAGCGTTAGTTTTCTCTGTGATGTAATCAAAATATTCTGGTCTATTGGCCGCCTGACCAATAACAGCATCAGCTGCTTTCCAGGCTTCCATATATCCTTTCATCGCATCCTGGTTTCCACCGATTCCCAGTTTCTCCATGAAAGCACCGGCGCCACCAACGATTTTTTTAGTATTTGCCGTTAACTCAGTTTTTGTTTCGCTCTTTTCATTTTTTTCAACTTCGGCCAGAGCTGCTTCTCCATCTGGACATTTCGCCCCCGATTTCTTACGTGCTTTTTCCATCGCAGTAAACGCTGTCTCCATTGGAGATGACCAGTCGTAGTTTGAATCATTTGATCTTGGCAGTGCCGCCATTGTATCTTTTAAATAGTCGGCAAACATTTGCATTCTATCGTTTAGCGCCTCACTCTGCATTTTAGAGAGGTAAACTTCTCCATACGACTGAAGAGAGCCGGCCTTCATCACCGGGATTTGTTCCTGAACAACTTCACAACCAGGAACCGGGTCTTTTTCTTCGACCACCTGGCAGGACTTATTACCTTCTTCATCTGTTTCACATTTTTCAACTTTCTTCTTTCTTTCACAGGCAGCTTTCGCCACTTCCAACGAAGAAGCAAAGGCCTTATCGCGAAGGTTGAAATAAGCTTCCATTGTCGTTGTGTTTTCTTTGCTGTTCGTTTCTGTTGATTTGAGAGCGGCCAGGATTAATTTTTCACGCAGTGGAATGCGTCCATTTTCGCCGTTAACGCTCTCGATACTGGCCGAGACTGTATCGATTTGTAGTTGAATTGAGTCAACCTGAAGTGTAGAGCCATCACCTTTAGTCAGCTCTCCCATTTTCTGCTCTAAACTGGCAATGCGCTCATTGAGCAGTTTATCGCGGGCAATCTCTCCTGTGGCATAACTTTTTACAGCTCCCCACCAGTTAGAAAGCGAGCCAGGCATTTCATCTCCAGCTCCCTTACATGATTTCGCCCCAATTTCACTCGCCCCTGATAATACAACAGCAAGCTCATAAACTTTCTTATTATAGGCCTCTTCATCTACCTCAGTAATATTTCCATTTGAAGCGCTATTAGAACTTCCCGGGCATCCCGCAGGGATTCCGCCAGGTCCAGGACCAAACACAGCACCACTGCAATCAGGCTTAGCGTCTCTGGCCTTTTGAGCTTCCTCAGGAGTATTAAAAGCAGTGCCTACTGTCTGTCCTTTGTCATTAACTAAAAGATTCACACCAATGCCGGTAATAAACATTCTCGTGCCTGCAGGAACTGGAGTTCCATCCATATAATAGAGCGTGAATGGTTTCCCTTCGCTATTCGTAAACGTCGGCTTAGCTCCTGCCGGTGTTGGCTCGGCAAAAGCATTGGACGTAAGAAGCGTGACCATGCATAGAGTGTTTAAAATCTTCATAAAAATGTCCCCATCTCTAGGTGGAAAATGAATGTATCTTTTAAATAGTATTTTATTAGATAATCGGAATTTTTGAGGATAAGCAGCAGGTAAATCAGCCAATTAACTGTCCTGCGTGACCCGGGACCTATGATTTCAACTACTCCGCCGGGACGATATGGACCTTCATCAATAGAAGGACTGCCAATAAAAGAGGCCATTAGATCAAATCAGGCCTTTCTTTCTTCAAGTATTCCACAATTTTTTTAATCTCTTGTGCATCCTTCACTGGGGCCACTAAAGTGACTTTATCATTCACGACCACAATATGCTTTTCCATATTGATTAAAGCGACGAACTTATCAGGAGCAAAGATAACGTTGTCAGTAGAATTTAAGAAGAACTCTCCATCTGATTTAACAACCGTGTTTCCATGAGTCTCATCAATCACTGAAGAAAGAGCATCCCACGATCCCAGGTCATTCCAGTCAAACGTCGCTGGCATAACAGCAATGCGGTTTGATTTTTCCATGATGGCATAATCAATCGAATCGCTTGGAAGCTTTTGATAAACCTTCTTCATCTGTGTCGGATTTTTAGTTGCTTTCATTAAAGCATCGAAGTGTTTGTACATTTCTGGAGCGTGCTCAGCAAACTCTTCTAAAAAAACGCGAACTGGTGCTACGAACATCCCTGCGTTCCACAGGTATTGTCCGCTCTTCACATATTCAGTCGCTAATTCATAGTGAGGCTTTTCTTTAAAGCGTGACACTTTAAAGGCTTCTTCATTGAGAAGCTTCCCTTTTTGAATATAACCAAATCCCGTATGCGGGAAATGAGGTGTGATTCCGATAGTGACGATTTGCTGATTTTTGTGAGCGAAATCCGCCGCTTTTTTTACTGTCGAATGAAAACCTTTTTTATTCAGGATCACATGGTCACTGGGAACAATGGCCACGACATCATTCTGATCTACACCTTTTTGTAAAAGACTTGCTAATGACATCAGAATACATGGTCCTGTATTTCTTCCTGTTGGCTCAAAAATAATTCCACTTTTATTAATTTTGCCTTTACTTGAGGCCTTGCAAAGTTTTTCCTGCTCTTTGGTCGTTACCACAAAGCGCTTCTCTTTTACGATAAAGCGATCAAAACGCATCAGCGTCTCTTCTAAAAGACTGCGGCTGCTGATTAGATTCAAATATTGTTTTGGTTTTTTCTCTACAGATTCCGGCCAAAAGCGCGTGCCTTTACCACCGGCCATGATAAGAGAATAGAGATTATAAGATTTTTTCATAAGGACCCTTACGGCATCTTGATGATGGTATAGTCCTGTCCCATGAAAAGAGATTTCTCTTTTGCAACGTAAGCTTTTGCCTCTTCAGGCGTATTGAAAGCTTCAAGACTTACTCGGTACCACGTTCCTTTGCCCTTGATATCGATTTGGTTGATAATTGGGTTGTAGCCTCTTGCTCTGAAACCTTCTGCGAAAGCTTCGGCCTCTTTTAAAGTCCTGTGGCTTCCCAGCTGAATTGTGTATTTTCCACTTAACGTATCTTTAGTTCCCGTTGCCGGAGTTGCTTTTGTTTCTCCGTGAGCAGCTGCTCCACCTTGTTCAACACTCATGTTGCCATGACCTGCTGACTGGGCAGCACCACCACCAAACTCTTCACTGATTTTTTCTTGGAGTTTATTTTCGATATCTGAACTCTCAACTGTATTAGCTTCTGGATTCGCTTTAATGCGAGAGAGCTCTTCTTCTTTGTTTGAAAGAAGCTCAACCACTTTCTTTTGGTCTTCCTTAGTAATGCCCGCCATTTCCAATGAATAGTTCTTTCCGATCTTCACCCCTAAAACAAATGAGGTAACAGCAATCAGAATCATGAAAATGAAAATTAAAGCAACTTCCTTTTTAGCAAAGACATACAATTTTGTTTTTGAATCCATGACTCAATTTTAAACGCGATCCCGAGAGGTTGCAATGGACTTTTTTTACCGCAGTCCATTGTTTGGACCACTTCCCTGCCTTTGATCAACGTGTCTTCAGTGTTTCTCGTGGGCCTCTTCGTTGCAAATCTGCCCCTACAAAAACAGGAGGAAGTATGAAAACAATTAAAAAACTCACAAAAAACCAAAAAGGCCAGGGAGTCATGGAGTATGTCATCATCTCCAGCCTGGTAGGCATCGTCTGCATCACCGCAGTTAAAGGATTCGGGGGCGTCATTAAAGAACGAGTGGAAGATATGAAGAAGTCCATCGTCGAAAATATCAAAAACAAGTAGTCCTATGATTCTAGTCTACATTATCTCCTTTAGTGTTCTTATTACGTCGGGCATTTTTATGACCGACGTCCTTTTTACTGCCGACAAAAAACTGGAGGAAATGCAGCAGAAATTTATCCAGAAGACCCGCTCTTTTCATGAAAAACAAAATGACCAAAAAGGGAGCATCACTTTGATGGGAATCTCCCTGGCCCTTATCTTTTCTTTCCTTTTTATGTACCTCGCGCTCAAAATGAAAGTTGAACTCAAAGAGGCCCACTACCGCAAGGACAGCTACCTCTGTTTCCAATCCCTCAACGTCGACACTCAAAACTACATCAACAGCATGGCCAAATTTAACTGGGCCTTGAGAACTCTTTACATAGCAGGGCTCATCACTCCTAAAGCAAAGGCAGCCTTTAAGGCCATCAAAATGGCCCGCGACGTAAGCCACTTTCTCTATTTAAAAAACTTACTGAAAAATAAATACTGCAAAGGAATTAGTGGCCCTCTTTCCTACTTAAAAAACTTTCCCTTTAAAACCATCCAGGCCTTTCTTTTACAAACCAACCCGGAT
>CAXHHE010000159.1:0-7709 GCA_964016365.1 uncultured Bacteriovorax sp.
GACAGGAAAAAGCTCTGGAGTGGATGCGCGTGAGTTTTGAAGTGCTGACCAAAGCTGTGATGGAGAGTTTAACTAATCCTGAGTTTCTTTTTCAGACCACTTTTTTTGCCGGCATCAATCCAAAAAGTGGCAGAAGAGAAATGCGTTTAATGACGTTTAATCTCGATATGACGTTTTTACTTTTAGACGACAATAACCTTCGTATTTTAATCTATAACAAAAAACCGACGGATAAACCCGAAGATTTAAAACCGGCGCTTATGGGTGATTATTCATTCAGAAAACGCGAGATGTTTGACCAGTTTATTGGACTCTTGTCAGCTCTCAGATCAGGGCTTCACGCCTAAGCTACTTCTTCGTTATCACTGGTTTTGTTTTAAGAAAATTCAGCGACGAGCAAAGATCACACGTCAGCCCATCACAGCCGCGGGCCGTGCAGTGCTCTCTTCCATAAAAAATAATCTGCAAGTGAAGCTTGTTCCATTTTTCTTTGGGAAAAACTTTTTTTAAGTCTGCTTCTGTCTGCTCGACATTTTTTCCCGACGTCAGCCCCCAGCGCTGGGCCAGGCGGTGAATATGAGTGTCGACCGGGAAGGCCGGAACACCAAAACTTTGGGCCATTACTACCGATGCCGTCTTATGACCTACACCAGGCAGGGCCTCAAGATCTTCAAAACTCGCAGGCACTTCGCCCTTGTGTTTGTCTAAGAGAATTTGAGAAAGCTCATGAATGGCCTTTGATTTTCTCGGCGAAAGCCCACACGGCCTGATGATGTCTTCAATTTCTTTGACATCGAGTTTAACCATCTTCTCTGGAGTGTCGGCACGCTTAAATAAAAGCGGTGTAATTTTATTGACTCTCTCATCCGTACACTGGGCCGAAAGTAAAACCGCAATTAAAAGGGTATAAGAGTCCTTGTGATCCAAAGGAATCGGGGTCTCCGGGTATAATTGCTCTAATCTCTCGACGATGTAGTCTGCTTTATCTTGTTTTAAACTCATGAAATGATTATTTCAAAAGCCCCATTGCCTGTAAACCCAAATACCCGCCAAAATAACTCTGAAATAAGCAAAAAAATTGCGGAAAGAAATACTTAGATATTTAAAGATTCTCTATCTGGTTTAGAATAGTTGAATGATAAAGGTCCTTCTCTTATTGACCCTGATTTTAAGCACAACATTTCAAGCGGCCCCTGCTGCAACTCTTGCTCGTCAGATCAAGTCACTGCCGGGTGTTTTAAAAAATGCAGGCTCACCTCCGGCCGATTTAAATTGCAATGGCTCACTAGAAAATCAAAGCCTCACCTCGACTCTTTACTCTCCTCACAATAGAAAAAATGTTGAACTCACAGTGCTCTCTCCAGAAAGAGCACGCGACATTTTTACCATGTTAAAAAACGATGAAGACAACTCTTTTAATTACCCGGCCGACGGCTGTTATGCCAGAGCTCACCGCATGGCCATGGTGATGGATGAGATGGGCGTGATTTCCGGGAAAGCTTTTGTTGAAGGCGAACTCTATGTCCAAACTTCAATGGGGGAAATTGGCTGGACTTATCACGTGGCCAGTTTAGTGCTGGTAAAAAAAGATGGGAAACTCGTTCCAACTGTTTTTGATCCGGGACTTTTTGATCACCCGGTTCCTTTTTCTGAATGGAAAGCACTTTTATTAAAAGATTCAAAATCCTCATTTCAAAGTGAGTACTTCACAAAAAGATTTAACTACGATCCTGATGCCCGTCATGATGACTTAGATCAATATAACGAAGAACAAGTCGAAGACATGAAGGCCGCGATTAAAGGCTTCTCGCGCTTAGGACATATGTTTGAATACATGGATAACAAGGAAAAAGGACAATAAATGAAATCACTGCTTGTCATTGTGGCCTCAATGCTCTTTTCAACTCACCTCTCGGCGGAAACCATGAATAAGACTGAACTCACCGACTCTTTTACTGACCAGGTTAAGTCCGTTTCTGAGGAAGGTCATGATTTAGTGGTCAAATTTCACCGTCATGCGGCCATCTATAAGATAACCAAAGAACACCCGCAATTTAAGGAAATTAAAGCAAAGTTGGAAAAAGCTCAAAAAGTTGATCAAAAAATCAAAGTCGTTGCTATAATACCTTCTATGACGATTAAAGAAATAAAAGAATAGGCAAGGCCCACAAACGCTATGAGGAGAAGCTTGTGAAAATCGACGTTGTCCAAGATGCTAAAGACCACACTTACACCCTGACTATCAAAATCGACCAATTCAAAACACTGCGCGATTACGAAGTTCTTCATAACCTCGTCAATGCCATTTCATTGGACTTTGACCTGGACCCTGAAATCACCGTGGAAGACTTAAAAAATATTGTCCATGAAGCTAAAAACGAAGAATCAACCGAAGTCACCTGCGAAATCGGGCCTGACGGAATTGATGTCGAGTTCTAAGTTCTAGGCAGCTTCTCCCTTATCACCTTTTAATTTTTGGTTGTACCACTCAGGTGCAAGGAAATTGCTTTTTGGAAATGGAAGTTTGTTAACTACGATGTCTTCAAAGAATGTCGGCACGTAATTGCACGGAACCATCTCTCCAATATATTTTCCAGTGTCCGGGTCTTTTCCAGTCTGCACCCATCTGAAAATATCGCGTGAGATATAGTTTCCGTTTTTATCGATACCGGTAATTTCTGAAATGTGAGAAGTTCTTCTTCCCCCATCGTGAAAGCGCGAACACTGAACGATAATCTGCATGGCAGAACCAACCATCTTCCTTACGGCATCAGGTGGAATCTTAGTGTCACCCATCAGACAGAGTGTTTCTAGTCGCGTGCAAGCATCAACCGGGTTGTTAGCGTGAACTGTACCCATTGAACCATCGTGACCTGTGTTCATTACCTGGATAAGATCGAGTGCTTCTTCTCCACGAACCTCTCCAACGATAATTCTGTCGGGACGAAGTCTCATGGCCGAAATAACCAGGTCGCGGATAGAGACTTCCGTCACTCCACGTTCTGCATCTGCTTTTCTTGTTTCGAAGTTTACAACGTGCTCAGCTTTAACTTGAAGCTCGGCCGCATCTTCGATAATGATTAAGCGTTGTGTTTTAGGAATGCGTGAACCTAAAACGTTCAGCATCGTCGTCTTACCAGAACCCGTACCACCTGAAACGATAATGTTTTTTCCCAGGTAAATACAGATATCTAAAAATCTTGCGGCCTCTTTTGAAAGAGAACCAAAAGTAATCAAATCATTCAGTGTTAATTTTTCTTTCGAAAATTTTCTGATCGCCACTGTCGTTCCGTTTTTTGCCATCGGAGGCAAAACAACGTGAATACGGGACCCATCTGGAAGGCGGGCATCAAGGCGAGGATTGTCTTTATCAATACGACGTCCCACTGACTGGGCAATGGCCCTCATCGCTGAGACAAGCGCTTCTTCATTGTGGAATTGGTTTTCAACTTTATAGACCAGACCTTTTTTCTCGATGAAAATTTCTTTCGGCCCGTTGATCATAACTTCGGAAACGCCAGCATCATCAAGGAGATCCTTGATGGGATAGAGAAACTGGTCAATAGCGTCCTTAAATACTGACATACTTTACTCTCGTCCTAATCTTCTGCCGTCGCTAAATCTCTGCTGCCAAAACCAATCATCTCACGAGGCTGATCTTTGGGAGTTTCACGATATTCAAGACGGTCGCGGTCTAAATCCATTATATCTTCTTTCAGGTCTTCGCGCTTAATCTGCACCCATTCACTAGGTGTATCTTTAGGCCTCCAGACCTTCACCACATCAGAGGCAAGTCCTCGTCTTTGTGTCTCTGCCATATCGGAAGCTTTCTCTAAAACCATGACCCTTCCATTGAAAGTCAGGTTCGGACAATTGAATTGAAAAACCCCAACCTTATCAAAAAAGACTTCTGTTTCAGCGATCTTATCTTTACTTGGAGTCGAAAACGCATTTTTATCCGGGATACTAAAACAAGCTGAATCCACCCCTACGGCCGTGATGAAAAAGCGCACTTTTTCACCCTTGTAAACGACAATGCGGTTGGGATAAAAGCCTTCTTTACCAATAATAATGGCCTGTTCACGGTAAGGAACATCGAGTTTATTACCTTTAAAGTACGTCTCTTCCAAAGCAAAGGCCCTTTGGTAGAAAACGGCCATGACGGCGACTAATCCTAAATAAGTTAACTTTTTAATAAAAACCTCGAGCGTTTATTAATTCTCTCGAAGCTTATCGGTATCCGAGTGGATAACTTTAGTCAGATAAAATGCCCACATTCTGTGGAGTTACTTCTTGGCCTTGTAAGGAAGATTGGGCTGAACGCTGATGTCTTTGCCCAAAGTCTCACTGAGTTTTTTAAGACCCGGGTCTTTTTCGTACTTAATCAGGTAAACACCTGGACCCAATGGCCGTATTTTTTGCGGAGGAAGTTTTTCAAGCTTTAAGGCCAGTGCCTCTTTGTTTTTCGTGTTCTTGATCGTCACAATATACTCTCCTTCAAGTGGTTTTTTAAAACCAAACAACAAAAGGAGAATAAAACTAAAAATTATTTTTTTCATTTTTATGGAAGGATGTTGGCCGCTCCACCAAGAGGCGCCTGGATATAATTTAAAGCACCCACTGCACTTACCGATCGGCCAGTCACTGTTTTTCCAGTCAGAGATGACTGAGCTGTTCCACCCATCTTAATGGACTTTGCAACTTCTTCATAAGTGTAATTAGGATTGTAAGCAAAAATCATTGCAGCGACTCCGGCCACATGAGGCGCGGCCATCGACGTTCCACTGATAACATTGTAGCTGGTCGTATTTAACGTCAGTGTATCAATTGAAAATAAACTTATATTAGCGCCTAAATCAGTTCCAGAACTATCAGTTAAAAGATTAAACCCCACACTCACAGTTGAACCGATGTGTGAACTCAAGTCGTATTCTTGAGGAAGTGCATAACCATCAGTAGTCCCTGTGAAAGCGTCGAGAACAGTTCCTCCCGACATCGGATCTCCTGAGCCTGCTTTTTTATTGATCGTCACATAATCGGCGTTATTTTCCAAGTCATACATGGCATAGAAATTAACTGTTGCTGCTGAAACAGATGAGCTGATAGAAAAAGCTTTCCATGCTCTGGCATCATTGTTGTTAGCATATCTCGCACTCGAGTAATTATAATTTGACGGATTCACCAGACACGCTGTCGGCGAACCGAAGTTAAGCGATTTGTAGGCCCATGGACTTCCAGCTGTGCTGGTAAATGTCCATCCGCTGGTCAATGAATCTGACACTGATGCATTTGTTCCTGGCCATGTGCTGACAATATTCACGCCGGGAGCACCAACATCAACACTTGTTGTTCCATAGTTTGAAAAAGAGGCCAGGGAATAATTCTGAGTTAAGGCGGCCACGCAAATAACGTTGGCCTGGGTGAAGTTGCATGGATACATCGGAAGTGATTCGTTGTTAGTCCCATCATTTCCTGCTGCCGCGACAATTAAGACTCCATGGTTTTGAGCGTAATCAATCGCTGCACTGTAAGCAGCATCATAACTGTCTCCACCCAAACTCATGTTGATGACTTTGGCCCCATTATCAACCGCAAAATAAATCCCGGCCACAATGCCGGCCGATGTACCACTTCCAGTTGTTCCTAAAACTCTCACGGCCATCAGGCTTGAGCGCCAGCACACTCCTGTGGATCCCACACCATTGTTTCCGCGCGCGCCAATCGTTCCGGCCACGTGTGTACCGTGCCCACTTAAATCCATTGGATCGTTGTCATTATCAACATAGTCATAGCCGTGATTAGGATACGATCCACCACCATTCCACATATTAGATGAAAGGTCTGAATTGTTGTAATTGATTCCCGTATCCAGAACTGCCACAGTGACAGAAGAGCAATCTGTAATTGTATTCCAGGCGTACTCCGCCTGCATATCTCTTCCGGCAACACCCGGGTTGTTAGTGCTTGAAGGTGTATCTTTTCCACCGGCCGTCGTAATTGTTTGCGCAGTATTTTTTAATCCCCAAAGCTGGCCGTAACGAGGGTCATTGGGAACAGCTAAAGCTTTATAGATATAATTAGGCTGAGCGTATTCAACATCCGGGTCATTTTTAAAATCCAGAATCGCCTGCTTCATATCTGTCTGACTGACTAGTTTGACTCGGGCCAGACCGCGATTGTAGCGGGCCAGTCTTTTGTGACCTTCTCTTTCAATAGAGATCTTCTGATTGTTTGCCGAGACTGAAGATTTATACTTCACCAGGATTTCCCCTGGGACATAATTAAGCTTGGCCGCTTTGGCAAAAGCGTTCACATTTAACAAACTCAATGACAGGCACATCAGTATTTTAAATTTCATCTTATCCATCCTTCCTACGGCAAGTTCACTGAGAACTCGACCGAAGGCAAGCTCTGTGAGCCGCTGCTTGATCCTGGTGCATTTAAACTTGAATAGGCGACAACTTTAAAGAACGTTGAGCCTTTTAATAAATTCGTCATCACTGTTGACGTTGGAGAAAGAGGCCCTCCAGCATAGGGAACATCAACATAAGTCGCTGTGCTCACATCAAAGCTTGAAGTGCGGCTGTAATAAACGCGGTATCCCCCACCTGCTTGGTTGACTGCTTTTTCATGGTTGGCACTCCAGCTGATTTCGACAGAGGGAGCTGGCCCTGAATAAGTGTAGGTCACTAAAGCTGCCGAACATGCACTTGTTCCAATAATGTTGGCAGAATTCGTATAAAAACTGTAAGCACCTGCGGCCAGTGCTGAAACTGTAATTTGCACCGATGTTGATGTCGCATAAGCGCTTCCTGCAACACTCGAACATCCCGCATCTGTATAGAGGTATACTGTGTCTCCATTGGCCACACCGTTAGCTAAGATAACAGGAGTTGCTGAATAGTTTGGAGATGTCGTCGGGTTATAGAGTGAAAGCATCGAAGCTGTATTAGGCATAACACCCGTATACTCATACATTAAAAGTGCACTCGAACACGATCCTGTCCCCAATGAGTTGGTACTGTTGGTGTAAAACATGTGTGTACCGGGGGCCAGAGGATTTGTAGTAATCGTCGCACTCGTTCCCACCGCCACCGCACTTCCGTAAGAAAGTGTACAGGCCGAATCAATATAAATGTTGGCCGTCTCTCCCGATAAAAGTCCAGTTAACTGAATCGTCGGGGTTGAATCCGTGCTTGGGGATGAAGCTGGTGAAAGAAGAGTCATGCCCGTTGCCGTTTTAGGAGCAACTCCCAGGTATTGATAAGTCAAAAGAAGCCCTGAACATGTGCTGCTTTCAAATTGATTCGTGCTTCTTGTATAAAGAGAATAAGTCCCCGCGCTCAACGTCGATAAAGTCACAGAGACAGTTGTGGCAGAGGCCACTCTTGAACCGACAATAGCGTTGCAAGATGAATCGCGATAAATTTGTACTGTTTCGCCTGAAACAACACCAGAGACTTGTACTGTCGGAGTTGAAACAAACCCCGGAGAACTCGCTGGATTTACCAGGATCATCGATGTACCAGTCGTCGCTTTGACCGGTGATCCACCTGGCGTATTAAAAGTAAAACCACCAAGCTTAGTAGTCTCCGGCTTACAGGCCGCGAGTATAATAAGTGAGGTCAATAGTAGAAAATTATTTTTCATAAACACTCTATTTAAAATAATATTTCACGCCGAAACTCAGATAGTTATTGTTATAACCC
>CAXHHE010000160.1:0-7691 GCA_964016365.1 uncultured Bacteriovorax sp.
TCGGAACACAAGCAGCTAAAAAACTTTTTGAATACACTCTGCTCGCCAGAGGCCCGGTAAACATCGCGGCCAGAGACCTCGCGCTGTCTTACTTCGATCCTTCATCTGGAAGGTACATTGAAAAGAAGGTGTCTATCCCTGCTTTAGAAGTCAGTGGAACGGCCATGGCCAATTCTGGCAGTGGTGGAAATAAACAAGAAGCAGCTCAAAATCCTCAGGCACAAGGTTCTGATGATAACAATTTTTTGAACAACCTTTTTGCTAAAAATACGAAAACAATTGAGAAAAATGCCATTGGTTTAGTGGCCCCAAGCTTTAAGTCTCAAGGGCGCTGGTTTGACCGTGGCTTTATGGTATTAAATACCATCCTAGGTTTTACCTTAGTGATCATCGGTGTTCAGTGGGGGCTTTCTGGCATGAAGTCAGCAGGTCCTTCTGATCTTCACAGCTTGATTAAGCGCGACGTGAAGATGTTAAAGAAAAAAGGCCTTAACTACTCTGAGCTTTATAGGGTATTAGCGGCCCTGGATAAAACAAATAAGATGTCGTCGGGTGGTATTTCAATTATAAATGTTATAAATGAAAGTAACCTTAAACCGGAATCAAAAGAGTATTTTAGAAATGCTCTAAGCTTCACGGAAGGTGGAACCTACGCCCAATCGAGAAATTCTAACGGGCGCAACATTGTGTTTGAGAAAAAGCACTTTGATGAACTGATGAAGAATATATGATTGTAGTAAAAGACCTTAAAGAACTTAAAAGCATTTATAACGAAAATAAAATCAATGTGACGATTGGAAACTTTGACGGTGTTCATTTAGGGCACAGAGAGTTTCTTGCTCACATCAAAAAAGATAGTGTTCAGGATCACGCAAAATTCGTGGTTGTGACTTTTGTTCCTCACCCACTACAGATTCTCAAATCTCATACAGGTTTTTTAATTAACACTTATGCAGAAAGAAGAGAACTGCTGGCAGAGTGCGGAGTGGATTACCTTTTGGAAATTGATTTTACGAGAGATTTCAGTACACTTTCACCAGAAGCCTTCTTAGATAAATTTATTTTTTCTTTTGATGGAATCGCTAAAATTTATCTGGGTCACGATTTTGCTTTTGGGGCCAACAAGTCGGGCGACTTTCACGTGGCCAAAACTTTTTGCGATTCAAGAAAGACTTCTCTTATCCTGCAACAAGAATTTAAAGTGAAAAGCTCTCCAGTTTCATCAACAGAAGTAAGAACAGCTATTCAGTCGGGAAGCATCGAGAAGGCCAGTGAACTTTTAGGAAGAAATTATTTTCTCTCTGGAAGAGTAATCAAAGGTGAAGGGCGCGGAAAAAAAATTGGTTTCCCTACTGCCAACTTAGGTTATGACAAAGAGCTGATCATCCCTGCCAAGGGTGTTTATATCACACAAGTTAAAATCAAAGACATGGTTTATAATTCAGTCACTAATATCGGAGTCAATCCAACATTCAACACTGGTTATGATGTCCATGTTGAAAGCCATCTTTTAGATTTTACTCACGATATTTATGGTGAAGAAATTCGTGTAAGCTTCATTAAAAAACTTCGCGATGAGAAAAAATTCCCAAGCGTTAATGACCTGGTTGTACAGATTAAAGCTGATGCAGACTTGGCAAGAGATTACTTCAAACATGAATAAGTTCGCCCTGGTAGGAAAAGATATTGCCCATTCCCGTTCACCGGAAATGTACAGAAAGCTTATCTCTCCAGATGTTCACTACGACTTGCTCGATTACAAAAATGAAAGTGACATTCCAGAAGCTCGCGAACTGTTATCAAAATACGATGGAATTAATATTACCTCTCCTTATAAAAAACATTTCCTCTCACAAGTAGAGCTGACAGATTCAGCAAAAAGCTTGGGAGCGATTAATTGTCTCAAGAAAGGAAAAGATAAAATCTGGGGAGAAAATACAGATTACCTGGCGATTGTTGATATCTTAAAGGATTTGCAGATTAAATACGGACAACTGGAAGTTGTTATTCTTGGTGATGGAGTCATGTCAGTTGTCGCTCAACAAGCGCTCAAGAATCTGCAATTACCATTTCATTTGCTATCGAGAAAATTAACAAAGGATTTTAATCAACTTAATTTAAATGATTATTTTAATGAAAAAAACGCGAGGCCTTTAGTCATTAATACCTGCGCTCGAGAATTCGTTTTTAATGGAAATCTTCCAATAACAGCTCTTTTTTGGGATTTTAATTACAATTTCACCCCTCATTCGTCACAATTGCCTGCTAAAACTCATCAATACACAGATGGACTCGAAATGCTTGAGCGACAAGCTTTTTATGCTGTAGCATTTTGGTCTGATCGTAAGTTCTCCTAATCTCGCAGAATGATTTAAGATCACTTCAACTTCATCCGATAAGTTATTCAAATATCGTAAAACTGAAACCAAAGAAGAAAACAACTTTATGTTCAGAAAAGAGTTTGTTGATGTAATAACTAAGACGGGGATGGTTCCTATCAAGGACTTGCGCCCTCTTATTATCGACAAAGATCAAATGATTATTTCTGAGCTTGGTTTACTTCAGTTCAAATTTTTTGATGACGTCAGATTCGCTAAGCAAATTGCAGACAATTACAATCTTACATACATTGATCTTTCAAAAGCTAAAATCCCTGAGAGAATTTTAAAGATTATTAAGAAGAGTGACATTATTAAGTACCGCGTGTTACCGATTCAAAAAAATGCAAAAGCGGTCAGCGTTGCGATCTACGATCCATCGTTAATTAAGTTGCAAGCAGAATTGCAAACACTTTTTCAGTATCCAATTGAATTTATCTTAACCAGTCTTTCATCGTGGGCGGATATCTTTACCCGTGTTCCAGAAAATATTGAAGATGTTCTGGAAACGATCAGGGAAATTAAACCTGATGCTATGAAGAAAGAAGAAAACATCAACGAAGATGATATCGGTGATGATGTTATCAGGTATGTAAATAAGATTCTGGCAGAAGCTTTCGTTATGAAATGCTCTGATATTCACATCGAACCTTATGAGAATAATTTCCGTATTCGCTATCGTCAGGACGGAAGTTTAGTAGAGTCAGCAAAACCTCCGCGCACGTTGATGCTTCCGATTATCTCGAGAGTTAAAATTCTTGCCCAGATGGACATCTCAGAAAGACGTAAACCGCAGGACGGGCGTATTAAACTTGAAATCGGTGGTAAGCCAATCGATTACCGTGTGTCTTCATTGCCAACACTCTTTGGTGAGAAAATCGTATTGCGACTTCTGGATTCATCTAACCTGCAGCTTGATATGACCAAACTTGGTTTTGAGCCAAAACAAATCGATGTATTTAAAGAAGGTATTTATAAGCCTTATGGGATGTGTCTGGTTACCGGGCCTACTGGTTCAGGGAAGACGACGACACTTTATTCTGCACTAGCTGAGCTTAATCAAATTGATACAAATATTTCTACAGCGGAAGACCCGGTTGAATTTAACCTTGAAGGGATTAACCAGGTTAACGTTAAAAAAGATATTGGTTTAACTTTTGCGGCCTGTTTGAAGTCTTTTCTTCGTCAGGACCCGGATATTATCATGGTTGGGGAGATTAGAGATCATGAGGTTGGTGAGATCGCTATTGAAGCGGCCCTTACTGGTCACTTGGTTTTATCTACTCTGCACACAAACGATGCTCCAAGTACGATCACTCGTCTGGTGAACATGGGAATCGAACCATTCCTGGTGGCCGCAGCTCTAAACGTTGTTGTTGCTCAACGACTTTGCCGTAAAATTTGTAAAGACTGCAAAGACGTGGATCCAAACGTCACGAAAGAAGGACTGGTTTCACTTGGTATTTCTCCAGCATCAGCGGAGAAAATTACAGTGTACAAAGGGAAAGGTTGCTCAACTTGTAACAATACAGGGTACAAGGGACGTGTGGCCATTTATGAAGTTTTAGAGATGACTCCTTCGATAAAGGAAATCTTATTAAGAAATGGATCGGCAGATGAGATTAAACGTCAGGCGATCAAAGACGGAATGAAAACATTAAGAATGTCGGCCCTCACTAAGGTTGCCCAGGGGTTAACGACGGTGGATGAAGCAGTATCAAACTCAGCTTCGGATAAAATGTAGGGATGTTATGGAAGGCAAAACGCAAACAAAAGCAAATTCAACCAGACTGACGCAAACTGGGACTAATCAGGGGGCCGGAAATGAAAACCTGAAAATCCAGCAGCTCTTCAAGCTCATGGTTGATAGTGGTGCATCTGACTTGCACATCACTTCGGGAACTTCGCCGGGACTTCGTGTTCACGGAGAGGTTATTAAAGTTAAAACATCGGCCCTAACAGGTGAAGATACAAAAAGATTAATTTATCAGATTCTTACTGAAGATCAAAAAAACGAATTCGAGAAAAAACTCGAACTCGATTTTTCTTTCGGGATTAAGGGACTTGCTCGTTTTCGTGCCAACGTCTTTAACTCAAAAGGTGCTGTTGCAGCCGTTTTTCGTATCATTCCAAGTATTATTCCGGATTTTAAATCACTGAACTTACCAAACGTTCTTTTAAAAATGTGTGACGTAAGTAACGGATTGATTCTGGTAACAGGACCTACGGGTTCTGGTAAGTCGACAACACTTGCGGCCCTAATCGATTACCTGAACCAACATGAAGCCGGTCATATCATCACTCTTGAGGATCCGGTCGAGTTCGTTCATGCTCACAAGTCGTGTTTAGTTAACCAACGTGAGATTGGAAGTGACTCACTTTCATTTAGTAACGCTCTAAAAAGTTTACTCCGTCAGGATCCGGACATCGTTCTGGTAGGAGAGCTTCGTGATATGGAAACAATTGAAGCTGCTCTAACAATTGCGGAAACAGGTCACTTGGTTTTTGGAACTCTTCACACCAACTCGTGTGTTCAGACCATTAACCGTGTAATTAACGTTTTCCCGGCCCACCAACAGATTCAGGTAAGAACACTTCTATCATTCGTACTACAGGGAGTTGTTTCCCAGCAGCTGATTGCCAAGTCTTTTGAAAAGGGACGTGTGGCCGCGATGGAGATCCTGGTTCCAACTGCGGGTATTAGAAACCTGATTCGTGAGGACAAACTTCACCAAGTTTACTCACAAATGCAAATTGGTCAGGATAAAACTGGAATGGTGACCATGAACCAAAGCTTAAAAAAGCACGTTGAAACAGGAGCTATTTCTGTCGACGTGGCGATGGGATACTCTAATGCCCCTGATGAGCTTGCATCACAACTGGGTGTGAAGGTAAAATAAAGTTAAATGGGAATTTATAAATACGAAGGCTTTGATGCCAACGGGAAAAAAGTTTTAGGTCAGGTTGAAGCCGCTTCTGAAAAAGAAGTGAGAAAAGTCCTGCGCGCGCAAAGTGTGCGTGTGAAAAAAATCATTCCACCGACGATCCTTGAGTTTGATCTTGGGGCGTGGATGGTTGAGA
Organism: uncultured Bacteriovorax sp.; assembly: GCA_964016365.1. Taxonomy (GTDB): domain Bacteria; phylum Bdellovibrionota; class Bacteriovoracia; order Bacteriovoracales; family Bacteriovoracaceae; genus Bacteriovorax. The sequence continues at coordinate 5,460 of CAXHHE010000160.1, forward strand.
AGGGTTTTGGGTCAGCCGTAAAAGCAAAGGAGCTGGCTTCTTTTACCAAGCAGCTTTCCATTATGATCAGCGCCGGGGTTCCTATCTTACAAGCCCTAGAGATCCTTTACCGATCTGAGAAGAATCCTACGTTGAAGTTAGCAGTTAAAAAAATCGCAGCAGATGTTGGGGAAGGTAAAACGATTGCAGAAGCAATGCAGGCCCAAAAACCGTTTGATAAATTGTATTGCAATCTGGTTCGCGCCGGTGAAGCCGGGGGTATTTTAGATCAAATTTTAAAAAAGCTCTCAGTCCATATGGAGAAGCAAGAGAAGACCAAAGCTCAAATTAAGTCAGCAATGATGTATCCGTCTATTGTCGTGAGTGTCGGTGCCATAGTTATTTGGGGGATGATGGTTTTTGTTGTTCCGCAGTTTACTGGAATGTTAAAAGAGACAGGTCAGGAAGTTCCGTGGATCACTCAGTTTGTTATCGACACATCAAATTTTATGGGAACCTATACACCGATTATGGTCCCTGGTGCGATCATTGGTATCGTTTTGTTTCTTTCTTATATTAAGACTCCGACTGGAAAAGTAATGTGGGATAACTTTAGTATGCGCATTCCTTTATTTGGGGCAGTTATTATTAAAGGAAATTTAAGTTCATTTGCAAATACCCTGGCCACTCTTCTTGGTGCAGGGGTTGCGTTGATTGATGCTCTCGACATTTGTATCGAGACTCTTGATAGCACGGTCATTGCTCAAGACATTCGCGAGGTAAAAAAGAAAGTTATTGAAGGTAAAACTTTGACTGAACCACTGAGCAAAATTGAGTATTTTCCCGAGCTCGTTACTCAAATGATTCGTGTAGGTGAACAAACGGGTCAGATTGATCAGATGCTTGCTCGAGTTGCAGAGGTCTTCGAAGATGAGGTAGACCAACTAGTTGGGAGCATGACTAAAATGATTGAACCCCTTATTATCGTTGTCTTGGGGGGGATCATTGCGACCATTTTAGTTGCCATGTATCTACCTATGTTTATGTCTGCAGGAGGAGCAGAGTAGAAATAATAACCACTTAAAATAAGGGTTTATTTTTTCACGGTACCATTTATAATAAGACTAAGGATAATTTTGTTTAGCAGGCTTGATTTGGCTCTTAATGCCCGATTAAGAATGTAAGACAAAATTTAATTAAAATACCAAATCTTAATTTTGGTAAAAATAGGAGTGTTTTTATGAAGAAGATTCTGAGGAATCCGTCTGGATTTACGTTAGTTGAGCTCATGGTAGTAGTTGCGATTATCGGTATTTTATCTGCTATCGCTGTACCAAACTTTAAGAAGTACCAAGCAAAGTCAAAACAATCAGAAGCTAAAATTCAGTTAGCAGCGGTTTATTCAACAGAAGTAGGTTCTCAGGCCGATTACGATACATTCGGAACTTGTATCGGGGATCTTGGTTATGAAACACCTCCAAAAGGATATTATATTGTAGGGTTCTCTGCGAGTGATGCGACTTCTCTTGCGCAGATCAATGCCCGTGCCGGTTCACCAATCTGTACAGCTACAGGTAGTAAGTATGCCGTTGACCCAACTAACAAGTTAACAGCGTCGGGTGTAGCAACAGCAGCTTCTGATTTAACGGGTACATCTGTTTCGACAACGGCTTTCACCGCAGCTGCAGCAGCAAATATTTCAGGTACGGGTACTTCTCCATATAAAGACCTTTGGAGAATTAATGAAGCAAAGTCTTTAACAAACAATACAATTGGTTACTAATTTTTTAATTTTTATTTTTTTAGAAAGAAGGCCCCTGTTTGGGGCTTTCTTATTTTGAGTATTGGTGTTTTTTAATCTTAAAAGGAATCCAAGTCTTAGAAGCTCTAAAGCGACCTAGAGAATCTTTTATGTAAGGGGCTCCGCTCAGATCGTGTGTATTACATTTTATATTAGAAGTGGTTTTTGCATTTAAGCACTCCAAGTCTATCTCAGCTCTGATCGCATATAAATGTTCTTTTGTCTTATCAGCAAGAGCTGTTTGCTTTCTTTCTTTGAGATCATTATAGTTGCTAAGAAGAATTGCAAAAGCAGCTTCTTTATTTCCAAGTTCTGATTCAATTCTTGCCAGAGTCGAATAAAGAATGGGGTTAATGCTTTTATGATGTAAGAGATGTTGATGAATTTCTCGCGATCTTTGATAGTCCTGTCTCTTATACACATCTGACGCTGCCGACGAAGGCTTCTGTGTA
>CAXHHE010000161.1:0-7680 GCA_964016365.1 uncultured Bacteriovorax sp.
ATAAAAGATTTCTGGGAGAAGAGTTCATGACACTAATAAACCTTCCCCTTTTTTTTCTCGACCTTCAAACTACTGGTTCTAAACCAGGTGAAGCCCATATTTTAGAAATGGCCTACGCGACACTGGATTCTTCGATTGAAAGTTTTTTTGTCGAACAACCTCAAGGTCACGAAGTGCCAAAGCGAATTCAAATGATCACAGGAGTTTCAAAGGCCGATATGGAAACAGCTATTGCTTTTCCTTTGGCCATGAAAAAACTTTCAGATTTTATTGAAAGCGTCTCGCCTGATAAAAAGGCCATTTGTATCATTCATTTTGCCCAGTTCGAAAAACCTTTTTTACTTTCGGCCTTCGAGGCGATCAAAAAAGAGCTTCCTTTTGTTATTCTTTGCACTCACGAAATTGCCAAGAGACTCCTTCCGAATCTGCCCACCAGAGGGATTAAAGGTCTTGCCGGTTATTTTGGTTATGATGCAGGAGAATTAAAGCGCGGACATTCTCACGTTGAAGCGACAAGACTCATCTGGAGTAAACTCCTGGATCTTTTAGCAGAGAAAGAAATCTCTACTTTTTTAGATTTAGAAAATTGGCTGGCCATCACCCCTAAAGCAGTAAGAACAAAATACGAATATCCACTTCCCAAAGAAAAGCGCCTCACTCTTCCCGATGTACCTGGTATCTACCGTATGCTTAATTACAAAGGAGAAGTTCTTTATGTGGGAAAAGCGACATCGCTAAAATCCCGCGTGAATAGTTATTTCCGTGGTCAAAAGAAGCGCGATCCAAAAAAACTGGAAATGCTCACTCAAGTCCTGGACTTAAGAGTGACAGAATGTGCTACTCCACTGGAAGCTGCACTTATGGAAACCGATGAGATCAAGCGTTTAAATCCACGCTACAATATTGCGCTCAAAAAAGGACAACGCTCTCTAGTCTTTTTTGACCGGGATTTTATCTCTCTTTCATCAACTCCTGATGAAATTCATACGATTGGGCCTTTTTCTCATGCCATGGTGTTTGAGGCCATGATGAAATTCATCGAATACTTAAAAGAAAAAGACCAAAGACTTCCAGATGAAAATACATTTTTTGATACAATAGAACCGGAATTGATCAAAGAGGGATTTGAACTTTTTTGCGAAATTCACGGTTTTTCTCCCGAAACTTTTACATCCATGCGCTCTGTGATTGCTCAAGGAATTTTGTGGCATAGACAAGAAGAACCGGAAGAAGAAATAGCAGACTTTGATGAAGAGGCCCAAGAAGAGATTGATGAAAAGTTGGAAGAAGCGGAAGTTCTTCTCACACCTCTTGATGTTGCGGCAAAATTTGAACGACATTTCACTCGCATCGGCAAGAGTTACATGCGCGCTCGAAAAATTAATCGTATGCTCAATGCCGACGTTGATTTCTCACCAGTCAATTATCCTGCCCGCTCACTAAAAATTAGGAATGGTTACTTGGAAAATGATGAGCATTCGCGCATTAGTCATAGCTGGGCCGATCATTCGATTGAAACCTATGACCGCATGACCGTTCTTTTAAGTGAGCTTGATAGAGTACGCTCACAAGATGGAACTTATCGCATTACCTTTGTTGAGTAATTTGTGAAAAGTTATTCTTGTTGTAAGATCAAGACCGTTGTCTTTGCTCCTTCTTTTTCATAGACTCCGCCTATGAAAACAAAAATTTTAACGACACTTATGCTCTCTTTTATCACTCTAAACGCTCACGCAGTAAGAACACTTAACTGCAAGCCTTCTATTGACGATCGCCTGAGCCTAGACATCACTTTTTCAAAAGATATTTCTCCAGAAAAACCATTTATCGGTTTCTACGAATTTGGTGCGACTCTAAAAGTAAAAAGACAAAACTCTAACCAGACGTACACCAATTCAAATGTCCGCATCACTCCGGAAGTTTATACGACTGACACAAATTTACGTGGAGATGCTGCTGGGATTTACTTAAGACTTTACCCGCACTTTGACGGACGCAATGTCTTTACTCACTACACTGGGCAAGTGCTAATCAACGACCTTGATGTAAGAGCTTATTTCAATTTCACTGACAGCTATGGACAACCAGGATTTGTTTGCCGATAGCTTTTAAGCGTCGGCAAATTTTAAAATCACTGAGCCAATCACAATACAAAGAATGCCCAGTACATGGGCCATTTCGATTCTTTCCGAATATAAAAGCCAGCCAATTAAAACAGCAACCGCTGTCCCCATCCCCGACCAGATAGCATAGGCCGTTCCAATAGGAATGGTTTTTACGACTAACGAAAGCATGTAAATGGTCAAACCATAAAAGAAAAGCACACCGAAATTGGGAAGCCAATTTGTCATACCATTTGAATGTTTCAGTGAAACTGTTCCGAGAACTTCAGAGACAATGGCAATGGTAAGATAAACCCAGCTCATACATTAAACATTCGGCCGAGTTCTTTTGAAATTTCTTCAACAGAATAAAGCGTAGACTCAAAAGGTTTATACATTAATCCTTCATGCTCTTGCATGAAAAAACCATCGCTATCGATGCTGGAAATATGATGATCAGCAAAGTCCTTGGCCAGAAGTGAAAGCTCAATTGGCGAAACCGGAGGATTCACTTTCATGCCTTCAAAAGAAAGCGATTGAAATTCATTGGGATTAATGAAGTAGCGGGCAAAATCGTTTTTTAATAAATAGAAAGCGTAATTGCTCGTCTCTTCAAATTCCTGCATATCTTTGTGGATGACAAAAAACTGAGATGTAATGCGGTTGTAGCGAAGGTCTGTTGGTGAAAAAGGAATCAAGCGCCCCATGATCTCGACCGCTTCAAGGCCTTGACTCACGTAAAGGCCTGCGCGATTGAAGTCTTTAAGTCCTCTGTTTTTGATCTCAAGGTTATTGAGATAAAAAAGAATTTCTCCCTCTGTTGATAAGACGAAAGGGAGATTTTGAGACATCGGAAAGTACTCACTGTAATGCTTAGTTAAAAGCGTGAGAGTTCCCTGGTTAGTGCTCTTTAAAAGCACTCTGGCATTTCTAGCCGTTTCCATTATTAGCCCTGTGCAAATGTTCCCGGGCGACCTTTTGGAATTGCAGCGATTAACTTCTGCGTGTAAGCATTTTGTGGATTGTTGTAGATTGTTTCTGCATCTGCAAGTTCAACAATCTTTCCGCTGTTCATAACAGCGATTTCATCCGACATGTACTTAACAACTGAAAGGTCGTGAGAAATAAAAATATATGTCAGTCCCATCTCGTCTTGCAGGTCCTGAAGCAGGTTTAAGACCTGCGCCTGAACAGACACATCGAGAGCAGAAACTGATTCGTCACAAATTAAAAATTCTGGTTTTAAAGTCAGAGCGCGCGCAATACAAATACGCTGTCTTTGTCCACCTGAGAACTCATGCGGGTAACGGTTAAGAGCATCGGCCGAAAGACCTACTTTCTCTAAAAGCATTGCCGCTGTTTCCAGGCGCTCTTTTTTCGTTCCAATATCGTGGATGACTAGAGGTTCAGTGATGATATCTCCAATCGTCATTCTTGGGTTCATTGACGAGAACGGATCCTGGAAAATGATTTGCATTTTTCTTCTCAATGCACGCATCTGTTCCGGGTTTTTCTCGATAATGTTTTCACCCATGTAAATGATTTTTCCTTCTGTTGGCTCAATCAATCTTAGGATTGTTCTTCCCAGAGTTGTTTTCCCACATCCAGACTCTCCAACCAGACCGAAAGTTCTTCCCTTTCTGATTTTGATTGAAACATCATCAACCGCTTTGAAGTCTTTAACTTTACGGCCGAAAAGCCCACCCTTAATCGGGTAGTATTTCTTTAAATTTTGAAGTTCAAGAATCACTGGATTTTTCGCTTCATCAATTGATCTTGGGACTTTGTAGTCAACCAGTGCTTGATAGAAAGCTTTTTCATCTTTTAGGATTTCATCAACTGTCGGAAGACGCTTTGGGTTTTTATCCAGTTTTGGTCTACACGCCAGAAGACCTTTTGTGTACGGGTGTTCTGGATTTTCAAAAAGAGCTTTACATGTTTTTTGCTCAACCATATCTCCACGATACATAACCGCAACCTGATCAGCGATATCAGCAACGACTGAAAGGTCGTGCGTGATAAAAAGCATACTCATCTTGTGTTTTTTCTGAAGTTCAATCATCAGGTTTAAAACCTGTTGTTGAATCGTAACATCCAGAGCAGTTGTCGGCTCATCACAAATCAAAAGCTCAGGCTCACAGGCCATTGCCATCGCGATCATTACACGTTGTTTTTGTCCACCTGACATTTCGTGCGGGTAAGCGTTTACTTTGTTTGATGGATCAGGAATCCCTACTTCTGTCAGAAGTTCAATTGTTCTTTTTCTCGCCTCTTCGCGAGAGATGTCCTGGTGAAGAAGAATTGTTTCGTCGATCTGCTGACCAACAGTGAATACCGGGTTTAAGCTGGTCATTGGTTCCTGGAAGATCATAGAGATCTTATTTCCTCTCACCTGTCTCATGTCTTTCATTGAAAGATTTAAAAGATTCTGACCTTTATATAAAATTTCACCAGTGATTTTAATCCCACCGTGATCTGGAAGCAGTCTCATGATCGCCAGAGATGTTACAGATTTACCTGAACCAGACTCACCTACAAGACCGATAGTCTTTCCGTGAGGGATATTAAGGTTTAAATCTTTAACGGCCTTAACTACTTTTCCATCGGAGATGAAAGTGACGTTAAGGTTTCTAATCTCAATTAAGTTTTCTTGATTTGTACTCATAATAAATTCTTCTTATCCTCTCTATTTTTCCTATAAGAGAACATTGTAGCTGGCATCGAGCGAAGTTGAACGAAAAAAAGACAAGAATGCGGGATGAGTGTATTAGAAAGAGTTTGAATGGTCAAACATTAGTATTTCGACTTAAATCGTAAAGTATTTCGTGAGATAACGCGACTCAAATTATTTTAAGCACGTAAACGTTGGGCCTCTTCGGGAGTTAAAAACTGCTTTTCGATCATGATGTGGTGCGAACCAAAATATAAACGCTGATCCACCAGTAAAGTATGAGAGGCCACACGCTTTCCGCCAAAGTGGATTCCATTTTTTGAATTGAGATCATAGACCTGAATAAAATTATTGGGATCAATCTCAATCATACAATGAGTTGAAGAAAGGCTAGGATCATCAATAGCAATATCGTTTTCCTGGCTGCGGCCAAGATAGGTTTTCTTTTTTAGCTCAACAGTTGTGAGCTTCATCTCGCCTTGATAAAAAGCAATATGAATAGACATGCAATGACTCCTCTATTGTTAATCATTGACCTGAGATAATTTACTGTCAATTGTGAAAAGATTTTTTTTGACCGACTTCTTACTCGGTCACTGAAAGGATTAACCTCTATGAATGAAGCTCTTGTGAAGTTTGATAAGATTTGTGAAAACTTTTATGCATCAAAAATCCCACAACAGCACAAATAAGCCAAATACTTCCTCCAATGAGAATAGACGTTCGGATTGATGTCGTGCGAATCAACCAAGGTGATATGAGTGTAAAAAACAAAGTCATTGTCGACTCTGAGGCCAGGCGCAGTCGAAACATTTTAGTCAAGTCCTGCACTTTAAATTTCTTCTGAAGCATATCAATGAAGGCCAAATCATTCATCGGTCCAAAGAATCCAGCAAAAGCTGAGGCCAGGATAATCCACTCAACATCAGGGGCCAGTCCAATCAAAATAAAGCCTATCCCTAAAAAGAGAAGCCCGTAAAAATAAAGCTCCCATAATCTTTTTCTTTCCATATTCCCAAAGTAAAGAGCGCCAATAAAGTTTCCTACTCCGTATGAGGCCATCACCAATCCGAAATAACGGGGGTCATTGCCACTCATCTCATGCACTAAAAGTGGAAAGCCAATCGCGATAACCAAGTTCCAGCAACCGGCAGTGACGGCCTTAGAAAAGAAAACGTAACTCATTCCTGGGACACTGCGGGCCAGGTGAAAACCAGAGAGCACTGCCGTTTTAAAATTGCTCTTGGGCATCTTCGAGTAATCCATTGGCGGGAGATATTTCTTTAACGAGTAAACGCAGTAAGCTGACACACAAAATGTCACAGCATCAATAGTGAAGAAATGAATCATCGGGATAAAGGCAGATAAAAGTCCAACGATGGCCGGACCAATCATGCGGGCCATGCGAATAGTAGTGCTCATCAAACCATTCGTTGACTGCATCAGCTCAGTGTTGCCGGCAAGAATAGGAATAAGACCTTGAGTGGCAGGATCAAAAAAAGCACTGAGTCCGGCAAGTGTAAAGGCCATCACCCACAATAGGACCAATGGTGTTGGCATAAAAAAAGAAACGACAACAGGAGTAAGAACAATCAGTGCGCGGATGAAATCCACACACATCATGGTTCGCCTGGGATTCCAGCGATCGGCCCACTTGCCTCCGATAAAAGAAAGCAGCATAAGCGAAGCAGTCTGTCCTGCCGCCAGGTAACCCGTGTCGGGACCCATAAGCCCCACAGCAAGCCAGATAAGACCTACGCGGTAGATTTCATCTCCAATAGAAGAGAAGGCCTGGCCAAACCAGAGACGCAAAATTTGAGGCTGCTTAAGTGCCTTGATCATGGAAGATAAATTAGCACTTATTTCTAAAGTCGCCTTGAGAAATATATCCGAGCGATGCACTTTTATTTCTGTGTAATATTTATTTAAAGACGCTTTTATCCGATAGGGTTCTCATGAAAAAATTAAACATTACATTCTTGTTTTCTTTGCTTCTTCTTAACACTGGATGCGCTCAATTTCCTGAGTCAGAAAGAATCCCCGCTTCTGGAGCAACAAATATTGTTTCAACACCCAAGAGCATTGGTTTTATCTTTTTAGGGAAAACAAAATCATTAAGAGAAGAGATCTCTTCGGCCAAGTATGTTTTAGGCGAAGACATAGAGCGCGATAGATTAATCCAAAAAGACTGGACGCCAATTGGCGACTTCATTGTCAGACCTGGAACAGTTTTAAAACTGACAAAAGACACCTATATGTACACCAAGGCCGCTGACATCATCCGCGGTGTCGATAAAAATAGCGCGCTTTTTCTAAAAGAAGGCACTAAGGTGCGCATTCTTCAATACAACCAAAGCTCTTTGACGGCTACGACGGCCATCATTGAAGTAATGGACTAATTCTCACACTGCGACATTCTACTTATTATCTTCATTTTTTCTAAATATCTTATATAGTATTGGGCATAACAATTTTTTGGAGATTTTATGAAGAAGAGTTTATCCCTGATCGCTATGATGGCCGCAGCACTTGTGGTTTCAAGCTGCGCAAGCAACAAAACAACATCTGAAAAAGTAGAACAAGAAGTAAAGGCCGTTCCTGCTTCAATGACAAAATCAATTGAGCACACAGTAAAGGAACAAATCCAGGCGTCTACTCTTTCTCAAGACAAAAAAGACAAGCTTCTTGCTCTTGAAGAAAAAGCAGCAGCTGAGCGCAAAGAAATTACAGAAGAAATCGAAAAAACAAAAGTTGTCATGATTGAAACTGTTCTTGCTCCAAAAATGAACGAGAAAGAATTCAACACTCTAAGAAACAAAATCAAAGCTCTTGATAAAAAGAGACTGGACAATGGTTTTAGCTGTCTCTTATACACATCTGACGCTGCCGACGAAGGCTTCTGTGTAG
>CAXHHE010000162.1:0-7677 GCA_964016365.1 uncultured Bacteriovorax sp.
AAAGCGATAAAGAAAAAGATGTGAAGAGAAAACTTCAGCGTGGAAGTTACGACGAATAACTCTTAGGCCTTCTTCTTTTTTGCCGCCCCAGACGACTTTCCACCGAAGGCCATGGCGATAATCAGACCGGCAATCAGTCCGCCCATCGTATAGCGCATCACGTACCAGAAAGACTCATCTAAAAAGCCCTGGCTGAAAAAACCTGAGACCGCCCCCACAAAATATCCCTTCGTCAGGACATTCCACCAGTCTAACTGCCCAATTAATGGATAAGAAGGCCTAAAATAAAGCCCCAATGCCGTCGCTGCTACTGTGAGAAGGAGAATAATGATTATTTTCTTCATGAGTCAATTATCACTTATTTTAAAATTTATTCACTAAAAAACTATTCATTGAGTTCTAAAATTTCTAAACTTTTTGGCATGAAATTACGTCTTTCTCTTCTACTCATCGCTTTTTGTTTGAGCACAGCTTATGCCGACGTCGTGTCTTTTAAAGCCCCCGAAGTTAACGGCAAAATCCGCGTTTCAAAAAACCTGGTTCTAACAGACTGGCAAGCGGTCATGAGCTGCCACTTTGATGTCAAAGGTGTGAGAAAAGAATCAATTCGCTATCCACAAACGATCCTGAAAAAAACGACGCCCGATGAATACTCACTCTTTGTCAAAAAAGGCTCGCTTTCAGAAATGCTTCCGGGGTGGAGGCTGTTGACCTGTGCTTATAAAATTATTTTAATCGGAAAAAATACTGAGCTAGAAAGAAGCATCATGGGAGAGCTTTATCTCCTGGGTCAAGAGCACGGTGAAATGGACTCAAACGATTTAAAAGATATTCAAAACAAAGAATTTGTCGCAAAAGTGATTGCGGATAAAACCCGCGAGATCAGCCTCGTCATCTCTCCTGAGGGTGGCATTGAATCTAACTAGAAAGCAACAAAAGGTCCTGGCGATCACTCTTAGCTTTTTAAGTGACCTCACACTTATGGCGTGGCTTTATTTTATGGCCACCAATTATAACAACTACAACAGCATCGCGGCCAAGAGCATCGACTCTCCCGATTTTCAAATCCAGCTCTATAAAATCTTGCTGCAAAGCCTGACATTTTTCCTGCTGGTTTTTATTCTCGCTCAGACTATTGTCTATGCTCTGGCGATCAAGAACTTTAAGGCCGCTTTTTTGTACCTGAAATTTTTTTCTGTCGCGGGATTCGCGGCCTTCTTTTTTATTACGATCATGCACTCAGGCTTTGGCCTTCTGCCAATGATCATCTACCTTTTTGGCTATTACGTTTTCTCTAAACTCTTTAAAGAATCATCGGCAGTAGTGCAAAAGTAGCCCCGATCGCCCAGACGACAATTGAAAAGATCGTAATACGTTTTGACCACAGACGAGCACTAGTGCATGCGCGCGCTTCATTGGGGTCAATCGGGCAAGGAAGAAACCTCCCCCTGTATTGCATGTAAGAGCTTATTGCGAGCATCACAAATGATGATGAAAACACCAGGAGTTTATTTTCAGAAAGCCAGATGAGTCCGGGAAAGGCCGAAACCAATCCCACCATCGTCGCTCCCAATCCAATCGACACCAAGAGCGCTGGAAGTGCACAGCACACCAATGTACTCATGGATGTGAATAAACTGAAAAAAGAAATCCAGATATTTTTTTGTAAATCACTATTTGGTTTCAATTTTCTCTACTCCGTATCCTGCGTCCGTTAGAAGTTTTTCGATGCGGGCATTGTCTAGTTTCTGATTGTCAGCAAGCTCTAAACTTACTAAGTGTTTTCCCAGATCCACGTTGACGTTTTTTACGCCTTCTTCTTTAAACTTTTTTGTAATCCCTTGCGAGCAGAATGAACAAACCATTCCTTTTACTGTGATATCAATTTTATCTCCAGCAAAAGCGCTTCCTGACATAAGTAATGTAGCTAGTAATAATGTTTTCATGAAAATCTCCTGCCTAAAAGTGCACCATAAAGTTAAATTGTGAGTCCCCTTTCATCGTCGATCCAAATTCCATCAGGATATTGTGATAGAAAATTCTGATAAAAGGAGTAAGTTTATATTCATCAATCATTTTGTTGGATTTATCTGCCTGTAAAATAAACCAGGCATTGATCTCGTTAAACTCGGCCAGGTACGGAGCAAACCCTGCTCTGACTTTCGTCTGGTAGATATTGCGTTTTGAATCCTTGTGAGACAAAAGAACGTCCTCTCTAAAAGAGACGTAATACTTTCTCGATTCCCAGTCTGCTTCTAAAGCTGCCCCGGTTGTGTTCTTAAAAGAAGAATTGATTTTTTCTCCCCCATGGCCAAGAGAAAGATAGATGTTGGCCTGTGAATCAAGCTCATTCCATCTCTTTAAAAGGAAATTCGCCTGAGGAATATAAAATGTTCTTTCTCCATCGCGGGTGTCCATTCGCAAGTAGCGGGCCGCAAGTGAAAACTTGGAAGTAAAACTATGAGTGAACATCCAATCGCTCATCTCCTTACTATTCCAGGTCATAATGGAAGAAGATCCGGCATAGGCCACCGGGTGTGCATGGGCATTACCCACGAAAATTGATAAAAATAGACTGGTAACTGCTAAAAATTTGGTGAACACGCCCGCCCCTTGCTATGATAAAGCTAGTATTACCCCCTATACGTCACATCCTGAAGGTTTGTGACGTATGCGTTTACGAGAGAGGAAAACGCTGGTTAATTTAAAAGCGCTTTCGGCGGAGGAGCTTATGCTCATCTACCAGACACATTCACCCACAGAAGCTTATGAAGCTTTCAGCGAGCTCTATTCCCGCTACAGTGGACGTGTGTTTAATTTTCTCTTTAAAAAAACCAGGAATCAGGCTGAGAGCGAGGATTTGCTGCAAAAAGTGTTTCTAAAGATCCACGAAAGCAAACACCTCTACAAAGATAAGTTTAAGTTTGAGCAATGGCTTTTTGTCATCGCCAGAACCCAGGCACTGGATCACTTCAGAAGTGCCAAGAGATATAAGGACCGACTTGATAAATACTCTCCTGAAGTTCAGGAAGAAAGTATGGTCGACACTAGCGCACTTGCCTCTCTTGAGGCCGATCAAGAGGAGCTTTTGGCCATGAAGTTTATCGATGACCTCTCTTATGAGGAAATCTCTAAGGTCCTGGGAAAAAGTGAAGTCTCTTTAAGAAAAACAGTCAGCCGTCTTATGGCAAAAATGAGAAAAGGTGAGGCCCTATGACTATTCCATCATCAGTGAATGAAAAAATCTTAAAAAGCGTGCATGAAAAACTGCACCCTAAGATCAGTCATTTGTTGGGAAAAGTTTTTCTCGCCCACATGATTTCATCAGTGCTGACACTTTCAGTCTGCCCACAGTTTGGTTTTAAAATCTTTAAACTTCCCATCAACCTTATGCACACGTTTATGGTTTTTGGGATGCCGATCTGCAATTTCCTTTGCGGACTTTTCTTTACAACCACATCAATGCTCATTGCCAGCATCGTCCTTAACCGCGATGAGATCAGGGCCTTAAGACATAGAGAAGTTCTCGCAGCTTCTGTTTTAATCTTAAGCTCAATTGGATTCTTCGGGATTATGAACCCTAACCTTTTTATCGAGTTTTCTCTGCTATGGCTTTTAGGAGCTGTCTTGGGTGTGATTGCAACGGTAGAGATCAGTTCGAGAGTTCTTGCCCGCGCTTAGATTCCGAAATCCGGAATAATGAATTTTGTTTCTTCTGGCATCGTCCAGTCTGGAAGCTCTCTGTTTTTCTTTAGAAGTACGTTTTGTCCCGCAAGGGCCAGAAGGAACGAGTCAAAAGCGCGTGGGTTTTTAACCAGGATTTCTAAGTCGTGGTTGTAGATAAAGATATCCAGCTTGCTTTCAATTTTTTTAATCGTCTCAAGGCGAGTTTCATAACCTAAGTCGATATCAGATAAAAGCTCAACGTCTTTTTTAAGGATGATTTTAGACCTCAGAAGCTCGACGATAATAATGTGAGCATTGGCCTCAAAAAGCTCCAGCTCCTTCGGGAAATGGCGCTTAATATAGTTAAAACGGAAAAGAACCATAAGGGAGACGTTTCCAAAAGAATCAAACGATGTGTTGAACATCTCTAAAATCTGGTCGTAGTAGTATTTCCAAACCCAGAAATCCAAAGTCCTGTTCCAGTATGGAAGGAATCCTTTTTTCAAGCGTCTTTTAAATGAACGCGATAAAAGGTGGTGGGCCGTCTCTTTTGAAAAGATGTCGCGGTTGTAGACGATTTCGTCGGCCTTATTTCTTTCCTGCTCGTATTTTTTTGGGTTTTCATTGATGAGTTTTTGGTCTTCATCAAGAAGGTTTTTAATTTTTTCCTGAACAACGTCGATCTTTTTTTCAGCATCACTCGCACACTCAATCGCCGGTTTTGAAAGCGGGAAATCAACTACCAGTTGTTTAACATCATAGTTATTAATCCAGGCGTGGATAGCGTCGTCGTTGTGATTAACTTCTTCGTCTTTAACCGGAAGAAGTGATTTAAGGAACCATCGTTTGCTGTCTGGGTAGTACTCAAGAAGGCAGAAGTAGAAATTATCATTTCTACCACCTTTCATACTTAAGCTTCCGATGTTATTTGTGTCCATTAAAGTGGGCCTTCTACATTAAACGTCAGTCTCTTCATTTGGAATTTACCAAGAAGCTGATCGATGTACTCGCGGTCTCCCGGCTTGTGAGTAATCAGGAAACATCCACCTCCACCTGCTCCACAAATTTTCATTCCAAAATGCGCTGACTGGTCTTTTAAAACCATGTGCAGTTGATTCATATTCGGAGTCAGGATTCCCGGGAATAATTTTCTTCTTTCTTCCCCTTCCGCTGCAATTAAAGGAATCAGATCGTTGTATCTCTTTTCCTTAATCGCTTTAAAAGCTTCATGAGAAAGGCGGGCGATTTCTCCAAGACCATGTCTTACATTTTGGTCTTTGTTAAAGAAGGCCTTATAAACTTCCCAATTATTGATTCCTGAATTTCTCGTCTCACCCGAGTAAACAAGAGTGATGTGATTTTCTAAAACTTCTTTTAATTCTTTTGAGTAAAGCTGCTCAACATGAACCGCTCCCGGGCGTGGAACCAATCCTAAAACTCCCCCGAATAAAGCAGGGTAATAATCCTGGTATCCGGCCGGGCAATCAATGATCAGGGCCTCTAGTGCATTGATCTTTTGAATAGCTTCGATTCTGTTGTATTCAATTCCCAGGTATTTTGAAATAGCAGCATAACAAGTTACGCCCATCGCTGATGAACCACCAAGACCTGCTCCCGGAGGAGAACCAGACTCAAGCTCCATGCGAACGTTCTTTGTTAAAGCAAAGAGATTCAGGATATGAGCGATGAATGTTAAGTTCCCGAAGAAATTCTTCTGAAGATTCTCTGCCGTGAAATCAGCACGGTTAAACTTGTCAGTCGTCTTATAATCTTTTGAAACGATTTCCACTCCATCGAAATCGATGTGAGTGATTTTTACTTTTGCTTTAAGCGATGTTGCCAGGTTTAACGTCACTACGTTTGGCAAAATAAGATTGATAGGGATAAGGTCCAGAGTCCCCCCTAACAAATCTACGCGAACAGATCCTTCTACCAGTACTTCCTTACTCACCATAAACTCCAATGTATGGAAGTTCACGGTAGCGCCCATCAAAATCCAAACCATATCCAATAACAAATTTATCTTCGATATCAAAACCTAAGTAATCAATCGGCACATCTACTTTCAGGCGCGCTTTTTTTCTTAGTAGTGAACAAAGCTTTAAGCTCTTCACATTTTTTAATTTCATGTGTTTTAAAAGAAAGCTGATTGTAAGCCCGGTATCGACGATGTCTTCCACCACGATCACGTTCTTTCCTTCCAGTGACTGTTTAACGTCCATGCGGAACGCTACTTCACCAGAACTGTTTGTCCCCTCGTATGAACTCAGAGAAACAAACTCGATATTAACTGGAGTATTAATGTGACGGACGAGATCCGCACAAAAAATAAAAGAGCCGTTTAAAACTCCGACAACCACCACATCCTGACCTTGAAAGTCACGATTGATCATGCCAGCGAGTTCTTTCACGCGCGTCTGGATTTGTTCTTCGGAAATAAAGACACCAATAGGAGCAGGCTTTGTCATCCTAATACCCTGTGCGAGGAGGATTGATATTGCCTACTAGTGTACTATAAATTTTGTGTTTTGGAACGAGACTCGTTTAAATTCACGAAGAATGCTAACTGGTCCTGGTCTTCACCGAAGAAATCGGCATGAGCACGGCAGCGTGCCTCATAAAGATCAGTTTCCCCAACAAGAACCTGGTTAGTGTTTTTTGGATCTTTTCTAAATGTTTTTGAAGCAGGTGCTCCGCACACTGTACAGATGGCCTGAATCTTAGTGACGTTGTCAGCGATCGCCAGAAGGTTGGCCATTGGACCAAATGACTTCCCCATATAATCCTGATCAAGACCGGCCATAATGACACGAATCCCACGGCGAGCAAGTTTCTCAACTACAATTGAGATGCTCTCGTCAAAGAATTGAACTTCATCAATGCCTACAACTCTCGTTGAATCATAAACCTTTTGCAGGATTTCGATAGAAGAGTTCACTGGAGTCGCTTCAATTGAAAGTGATGAGTGAGAGACGACTTCTGTGTCGTGGTAGCGGTTATCAATTGCTGGTTTGAAAATTTGGACTTTTTGGCGAGCGATCTGCGCTCTCTTTACCCTGCGAATTAGCTCTTCTGTTTTACCTGAAAACATAGGTCCGCAAACGACCTCAATACTTCCAGAACTACCTGGCATCCCTGCAAATAGAGTCATAGATCTCTCCCCAAAATGTCTCAAAAATATCGTAACAATTGTGTGTGTGTTTGCTCATCTTGGCAGATCAAAGGCCCGTTTTCAATCGGGTTTAGGCCTTCAATTTCTAACATCAATAAAATTTAAGTTGTTAGATCAGGGATATAAGAAACGTGAAGTAAGACGCGACGAGTATAGTCGTTAAAAACATCAAAAAAAGTGGAGTCAGAAGCACTAAAAAAGCTTGCACTCGAGTAAAACCCAGTTTAGCGCGAAGGCCACTAAAGAGATAATAACCCATCGTCAGGATGCTTAAGACGTTTCCGAAAATCGGGATGATTAAAAAAATATTGGCAGTAAAAATAGAATTAAGCAGCTCTTCAATCTCAATATCGAGGGAGCGCTCTCCATCGTATTCAAAAATCTGAGCATAAAATCTTAAAACGTAGGCCCAAAATTTAAAACCAAATTGAAAAATGAAGGGATAAAAGATCACTTCAAATAAAGTCATCATCAAGGAGATCTTTTGGAAAGTCACATTGATAGATTCAAAAAGTAAATGAGAGAAATCGGCCGAATTAGACAGATACTCGTAGCTTCTGATTCCCAAATAAAGGGCGAAGATCGAGTAAAAGGCATAGATCATATGCAGGGACCATGAAATCCCCATCACCTCAAAATAAGAAATCCTCTCTCCTTCCACCGATCTTTGCGTTGGTCTCAGGAAAGTTTGGAAATATAAAGTGAGAGAGTGAATCATTTTTTAGGGCCTACAAAATAGTCTTCGTATCTTATACTAAAAGGAAGTTTTTCGCCGACCAGATGGTGAACCACTGTCTCTTATACACATCTCCGAGCCCACGAGACGCTCAGTTATCTCG
>CAXHHE010000163.1:0-7676 GCA_964016365.1 uncultured Bacteriovorax sp.
AAAAATTAAAATCTCTTAAACGCAGAGACTGCGTCGCTCCGGTGAGATCAATGTAATCATTTTTTAAATTAACATTTACATTCGAATTAAGTTCACCACGTGATTTATTAATTTTAATTTGCTTGAAGTTTAATAAGCTATTGGCCAGAGAGAACTTAAGCGAAATTTTCTCCTCCTCTTCCCCCGCAATTTTTAGATCGGTCCCTTTAATTTGCCCGTCAATTTTTAAAGTATCGAGACCAAAGCCCCCTTTGACTGCATAATTGGCTTCAAAATTAAACTCTGGATCCACAGGAAGCTTAAAATTTTTAAAAACCAGCTGATACATTTTTCTGGCATCAGAGAAAGTCGTATTAGGGAAATCAATCTTAAGGTCCATCCCTTCGTTCTTATCATCAAACCCTAAACGCCCTTTAGCATTGAAGTTCGATTTATTAAAGACACCATCCAGATTCCTGATATCCATTTCGAGTTCATTTAAGGCCAGAGAAAAATCGGCTTTTACTTTACCAAAATTCAACTCAACAACACTGAAGTTATTCCATTCAACATTGAAATCAAACATAACATCATCAAGCGGCCCGGAAACTTTAAGAGTGGCCGGTCCAGACCCAGTGAGTTTTACGCCGGCAATCGGTCCCAATGCCTGAAGATCAATTTTTGAATTTGTGACATCTACATTAATTCCTTTTTCAGAAATTTTCCCGACCGCACTTAAAAGTGTATTGGGCATCGACAATTTAGCAGCAAGATTAACTGAATAATCTTCGTTAATCGTAACAGTCGTATTTTCTAAATTAAAACCATTATTTTTTAGAATATCACTTTTACCATTAGGGGTCGTCAGCCTGAAATTCTGAACACTCGCTTTCTCTTTAATCGTAAAGACTGCTCTATTACTAAAAAGTGCCGCTTCCACATCTCCACTCACTGAGCCTTTTAATGTTTCAAGTGAGTCCTTGGCTGCTAATAAAAAGGTATTAGTGAAAGCATTTTTTAACCTAAGGCTGAAATTAAAATCAGTGAACTTACCGGTATTCAGATCTAAGAATGCCTGAGGCTTTCTAAGCAAGTACTCTTCAATTCCATTTTTTGCCTGAAGCTTTTGGGCAATCAAGAAATTCTTCTTTTTTGCCACTGTTCCTTCGACGGCCTGAAGTTTGATCCAAGGAGTATCGGCGTTAGTTGCATGAAAAGTTAATGTGACATCCGGGTTATCAATCACTCCAGATGTTTCAAACTCTCCTTTCAAGTCACCCTTGATCGCTTTGATGTCTGATGGAAGCGTCTTAAAATTACTGAGGACACTCTCAGCATTGGCCGTTAAAGAGCCTGTAGTTTTTAAATGCAGCAAACTTCCTTCGTTAAAGGCGGCACCTTTAAGTTCAACAATATTCTGGTCTTTTTCAACTTTAAGCTCATCAATTCTCCACTCTTCTTTTTCCATCGCTCCCAGGAGTTGAATCTTGGTGATATTAACTGGAGCAAGGTCAGGGCTGTCATGCTGAATCGAAAGATCAGAGACATCACCTTTGACACGGACACCTTTGCGTGATGGAGAAACTAAAATTTTATTCACGTAGAGTGATGTTGTATCAATATCCAGTTTAATTTTTTCGAGATCAAGAATATTCAATCGCACAGGCAATGAAGTAAGAACTTCTGTATACTTGGCAAAGATCTCCCTGGTTTTCAGTTCTCTGACAATCGTGTCTTCTTCGCTTTTTTTGTAGATATCTAAATCAACCGATCCGTCGCGAACGCTGACTTCATCAATTTCTAGTTCGCTGGAAATGAAACTCGCGTAAGTGAAGGCCACTTCAAGCTCTTTGGCCACAACTTCAACATCAAGCAAAGTCGGATCTTTTTTTACAACGTGAACATTTTTAAAAGTTGTCGATAAAGGAACAAGGCTGAAATCAACACCTGAGAAACTTAATTGAGCACCAAACTTTTGAGTCAAAATTTTTGAAACTTTCATCGAAGCTTCGTGTGAGAATCTTTTAGAGTGAATGAACCTCCACCCACCGTATAGGGTGAGAAAAGTGATAACTAAAAATACAAGAAGAATTTTATTTATTCTCTTCAAGACTTCTTAACCTTTCTCCCACCAAACGATAGTGCGGATTCTGTTGTTTAATTTTGATAAAAATATCTTTCGCTGCTTTATGCTTTTTTAGCTTAAGTAAACTTTCGGCCTTAAGATAATAGAACGCCAGGATCTCATCGTTGAGAAGCGGTTCGCTTCCCGTAATGTCATCCACCATATCTGAAACTTTGTAATATTCTGCGTGATTGAAAAGGGCCTGGGCCATCATGAACTGGATGCTAATTCTTTCTTTCACATTCGTCATCAAAGGAATAACTCTTTCGCTTAATCGAACGACAACTTTATCCATTCCCAAAAGACCAAAGGCCACGATCATGTCTTTGCCTTTTGAAAGTAGCTCATCATCATGTAAATCTTCAATTGAAAGAAGGATTTTTCTTTGTTCAGTAATGCTTGGTTCAACGGCACCAGACATCACGTCCATTGCCAATTGATCATAATCAGCATGAAGCTTATCTGCTTTTTCAACAGTGCTTGCTTTTGGCTTCTTCTCTTCAAAGCGTTTAGTGTTAACCTTCTTCTCTTGTAAAAAGGCCATGAACTTTTTTTGATGATTTGGTTTATTGAGTTGAAATGTCTTTTCAGTCAAGGCCAGCATCAAATCTTTATCATAATAGAACTTGAGAATGAACTCATAAGCAAGCTTCCAGTGCTGAAGCTGCCAGTTCTCCTCAAGAAGCAGAAAGTACTTCAAAGACTCTTTCGAGTTTTTCCACATCTCTGGATGAAATTCGAAAGCTTCTGATTCTTCCAATGAAGAAACATCTTTTTTCCCGAGAATGTATTCAGCTGCGTGAATATTTTTATGATTTTTCAACATTCCATAAGCTGCAAACTCCGCCAGGATTTGCTTGATGGCCGGAACCCGTTTGAGCTCTACCAAGTAATCGAGAATGAACTCGGCATAACCTTTTGCGAGTTTAATTTTTCCTGAACGATACGCAATCTTCCACATCTCAAAATATAACTTTTGAGCTTTTCTTTCACGAAAGTCGCGATCCATTTTTTCAAATGCAGATAAAATGAGTTCGTCATTGCCCGCATCTTTTTTTGAAATCAAAAGATCGAGTTCGCGCAAAATTAATGTCCATTTCTTTTCATCAATCAAACGATGAAGTTGTTCAAATTCCAAAAATTTTCCCTCACTTAAAAATTAAGTTAAGTTATTGAGATTATTTTTATTTTAACCCGAAATTCGCTGGAGAATCAGGGTAAATATATGCCTGCCAAATTTTTTTAGTTGAGAATTTTGGGTGGAAATAATTTGAAAGTGCCAGAAACAAAAAAGGCCCCAGATCGGGGCCTTTATGAGTAGTCTTATTTTGCGTTAGCGCGTTCGATGTATTCACCTGTACGCGTATCGATTTTTAAAGTCTCACCTTCTTTGATGAAAAGTGGAACTTTAACTTGAAGACCTGTCTCCATAACAGCTCTCTTAGTTGCCCCTGAAGCTGTATCACCTTTTAGTCCTGGATCTGTCTCAGCAACTTTGATGAAGATGAAGTGAGGGTGTTCAATCGAGATTGGGCGACCTTTGTAGTAAAGTACTACTAGTTTAGATCCTTCCATTAAATAATATTTATCATCTCCAACCTGATCATTTGTCAGGTGGATTGTTTCGAAGTTTGATTGATCAAGGAAGTTGAATCCATCAGCGTCTGCGTATGTGTATTCTACTTCTTTTTCTTCTAGGTCTGGAGCTGTAACGTTAGTTGAAACTCCTGATTTCCAAGTTCTTTCGATAACTTGTCCAGTTTCTAGGTTTTTAATTCTAGCTGTAACGAAAGCAGAACCTTTCCCCGGGTTAGTGAAATCAGATTTCAAAACGACGTAAGGTTTCCCTTCAACTTCAATTTTTAATCCTTTTTTGATCTCGGTAGTGTCGTACATAAATATATTCCTTTTTAAAAAAGCTGAGACTTAACAGCTGTAAGATATGCGATTTTTCCTAGGCCTTCCATTATGATAGTTGAAGCTTTTGCAGTCAACTTCGTTTGCCTGAACTCCTCTCGTCTGTGAGTGTTAGAA
Organism: uncultured Bacteriovorax sp.; assembly: GCA_964016365.1. Classification (GTDB taxonomy): domain Bacteria; phylum Bdellovibrionota; class Bacteriovoracia; order Bacteriovoracales; family Bacteriovoracaceae; genus Bacteriovorax. The sequence goes on from CAXHHE010000163.1 coordinate 4,139, forward strand.
ATATGAACTTCAATCACTGGGCATTTCATAAGGCAAAGCGCATCAAAGATGGCCACGCTCGTATGAGAGTATGCTCCGGGATTAATAATTAAGGCCTTATAGTTTTTTTGTGAAGCTTCCTGGATCTTAGTGACGATTTCACCCTCGATGTTGGATTGGTACCACTCGAGTTTTACGTTGTCCTGTTCCAATGATTTTTCTGTATAATTTTTGATTTCTGCGAGAGTTAACGACCCGTAAATTTCGGGTTCGCGAGTGCCGAGCATATTGAGATTCGGCCCATTGATGATGAGAAATTCGCTATTTTTCGTTTGGTTCATTCTCGGACAACCTATCAAACGCGAGATTGATAATCCAGTGCTCTTTTTTGAATTTTCTTTAAGAATAGGCTTAATTTTTCTTCGATCTTGCGCTTTTGTTCTTCAGATTGGGCAATTTTCTGGTCGATTTCATCTGGAACCGGGTCACTTGCAACGATTTCAGCTTCAATCATCTCTTCATGGCCAAGCTGTTGATCCAGAATATCCATCAGGTTTCGACGTCCGTCTTCCTCCGAAATTTCTTTCAAAGCTTCGAGGTGAGGCTTGTTGGCGATAGGAATTTCGATTTTAATTTCAGGAGCTTTTTTTACAGGGGCCGGTGTTGAAACTGGCTCAGCTTCATAAGGACCCATCAGCGATCTGATCTCTCTGATTTTTTGAATCGTTTTTTCATCTTTTGGATTGAGAATTAAAATCTTCTCTAAAACTTCCAGGGCCTTTTCAATATGACCTTGGCCGCAGTAAAGATCGACAAGTGTGTGAGTCACAAGTGGAACTTCGCTCGTTTCTTCTTCTTCGCTCTCTCCCTCTTCTTCACTATCTAAATCTAAAGCAACATATAAATCTGGAGCTGTTTTGATTTCAACTTGCTCAAATTTTTCCAACAACGTAGGTTTTGTGATTTCTGGTTTTTCTTCAACCGGAATTTCTTCTTCCGCAGAAGATCCCAGGTCTAATGGCGTGTCACCTTTTTTTAGGTTCCAGAATTCGTATGGATCTTCTACCGCTGATGGCGCTTTTTGTTCACGGCTTAAATCTAAGGCCATCCAATCATCGAAATCTGCTTTTGAACTTGTTGGTTTACTCTGTAATTTATCAATGTCGAATAATTGGTGTTCTTCAACTTCAACTTTCTTACTGTCACTTCTAAATTCAGATTCAGGAATGTAAATAGGCTGATGAACCGGCTTATATTGCTCTTCTATTGAGCGCTCAAGTGTTGAAACCTGAAGGGCCACTTCTTTATCGCGAGGATTAATGAACAAGAGATATTTGTAAGTATCAAGTGCTTCTTCTTTATAACCAAGCTCCAGACAAACATCGGCAAAAAGCTTTTGCAGACGAATGTTATCGCGGTTGTTTTCAACTAAAGGTCTTAAAGTATTGTATGCAAGATTATATTGTTTTAAGTCTGAGTAACAGAACGCCAGCCCTAGATAACCCATGACATAAGTTGGATGGAAACGAATCCCTTGAGCGAGAATTTCCATCGCCTTGTCTGTCATACCAAGTTTTCTATAAGTTTCAGCAAGAGGCGCAAAGACTCTCGATCGCGGATTTTTTTCGTAATCCGCCTGATACTTTAGAAACAGTGGTGATAGAAGCTGTAGTTTATCTTTACTCATTGGTAAGCTTAGCCTCTGTCAACTAAACCAGCTTCTTCTTGGTTAATAATTCTTGGAGTTAAGAAAATAATTAACTCTTTCTTTTCGTTTCTTGGATTGTATTTTGTTCTAAAAAGCCATCCGACAAGTGGAATGTCTTTTAAGAAAGGTACACCCGAGTGGCTTTCATCAGTTGTGTATGTGTAGATACCACCGACGACGACTGTCGCTCCGTTGTCTACTAGGACTTGGGTTTTGACTGTGCGTTTTGTTTCGTTACGTGGTGTTGTAATATCAGACGACGGCTCAAGAGAATCCTTCTGCATTGCAACCTCTAGAGAAATCGCACCTTCGTTTGTAATTTGAGGTGTAACTTCAAGTTTTAGCTTTGCATTCTGCAGGGTCCAAGTATTTGTTGTTCTTCCATTTTCTGCCAACGTTTGAACCTGGTAGTAAGAGTTTTCATCCTGAACAATTTCTGCTTTAACGTTATTTTTTGTGATAACTTTCGGACTTGAAATAATTTTTGCTTTCGCCTCACTTTCCATTAAATTCAATCGGAAATTCAAATCAATCAAGCGATTGAACTTTCCAATTGATAATCCGAAAATATTTCTCCCTGCTGCGGGCGCAGTACTAAAAGAGAAAGATCCGTTATTCCCTGAAGATCCCCCAACTCCTAGTGGGTCATAACCAAATGTTAGTCCTTGGTCTAAACCAATTTCTTTTGTATATCTTTCAGATACTTCAACAATCTTTGATTCAATTAAAACCTGTGGTGTTTGAGTATCGAGAAGTTCAACAATTTTTTTTACTTTTTCAATGACATCAGAAGTATCTTTAACAATCAAAGAATTTGTTCTTGAATCCTTAGAGATTTTCCCACGCTTGTCTGTTGAATACTCTGCTAGAATTTTTTGAAGATCATCAATATTAGCGAAACTGATTGGAAATACTTTTGTTAGCAAAGGCTCTTGCTCTAGCGTTGCAATTTTAGCTTTTTTAATCTCTTCCTGCTCTTTAATTGCATTTTCAAGAGTATTTACAATGAGAATCATCCCATTTTTCTTGGCAACAAGCTTACTCATCTCCAACACGGTATCAAGCGCTTGGTCCCATGGAATATCAACAAGACTTAAAGAGATCGGCGGCAAAGCCTTAGCATCTTCAGTTAAAATAATATTGAAGCCTGATGTTTCTGCAATAATTCTTACAATTTCTTCCGGCTTAACATTTTTTAAGTTCATTGTAATTTTTTTACCAATGTACTTTTTTCTTCCGGACATAGTTAAGTTATCAAGAATATCTTCAATAGAATCAGACTTTGGGATGTTAAGTCTGGTTGCTTCATCTTTAGAGATATCTGCAATTTTTTCTTTATAAGACTGCCCTTCTTCAGCTTTCTTTTGAGAAAAAACACCGTAGCGATTTTCAATTTGAAGAATAACTTTATTTGGTTTGCGAACAAGTGTCGAACGAACATTGTCTCTTAACTGAACCGCAACTCTTATATCTTTATCGGCCTTAGGTTTTTTGTAAGCTTTAACGAAGACAACACCACCCGAAAACTCAGAAGTGTCAAAGGCACGCATAACTCTATCCGTTGCCGCGACATCAGTTAAATCAACAATAATCTGTTTGTCTTCTTTAACTTGAAACTTACTGGCCTGGACATCATTATTGTCGAAAATAAATTCGAGTTCACTAATCTCACCTTTTTGTGTGAAATTAATGGCCTTCATTTCACTAGCGCTTACACGCGCAGGCAGAAGGAAAAATAGATAAAATAAAACACTAAGAAAAAATCCTTTTTTCATGCAACTCATCCCTAAGTTATCATGTTATATCCTCTATAATTGAAGACTTAATTCATTATAGCATTAATTTGAATTT
>CAXHHE010000164.1:0-7668 GCA_964016365.1 uncultured Bacteriovorax sp.
ATTTCTCTCAACTTTATTCTTATTAGGTGTAATGAAGAACTCGCGCATGTATATCGACAAAGACATTGAGCTCTTTTTTCTTACCAGCTACTTTAAAGACATCGGGATGTCGGCGATCCCCGTGGAAAAATACAACGATGAGCATTTATCCGATGATGATAAAAAACTCCTCGCCTCTCACCCACAGCTTTCGGTGAACATTTTAAAAGGCAGAGTGCCCCTACCGCCAAATCACTTAAAGATTATTGAGAACCACCACATTTACAGCACTCTGACAAACCAGATGAATTTGTCGGCAAAAGATGATCCAAATAATATTTTTGGGTTCGAAACCATGATGATTTCCGTGATGGACACTGTGGCAGCTATGACAACAGATAGACCTTTTAGAAAAGCTGAGTCTCTATATAAAAGCTTAGACCTGATTCGCCTCCTTATTGGTGAACAATACCCGCAAGAATTCAAACTCATCGTCTTCTATTTCAAGAATTTCTTTAAATCACTCTAATTGGAATATCAGAGTAATTTCATCCTGCATAAAATTCTTTTCAAAGTGTTTTTTGATGTGAAACACTACTAATACAGATTTTTAAACAGCCAAGAAATTCTACGGAGGGAAATAATGGCGACGACTGATATTAGTCCATTGACTGGCATAATTGCCGAAGAACTAGTTTATGTTGATTTTGGAGAGCACGAAGGAAAGTCAGTGCTTGAAATCGCCGACACAGTTCCTGATTTTTACGAATTTCTGTTAGAGTCGAAAGAAGGCGGAAAATGCACTATTCGCCGCTCAAAAGACAAAAGTTTTCGTCTCTATGTCTCTCAGACAGCTCACTAAGAACAAGAATTATCATGCGGGGAGCACAATTCCCCGCTTTCTTAACAAAATCCTGACATTTAAAGCTTTATATTTTGAGTAAAATTGTCGATTATAAGCCTATGTTTAAATTGAAGTCTAAGACCCAGGATGCCCTGCTCTTTTATATCTTGAGAACCATCTCATTAGTCGTGATCGCACTGCTTTTGGGAATCATCTACATCTTAATCAAGGCCGCATGGCCCTCGATTCTTGGAAATGGGTTAAGTTTTCTTTTACGTAAAGACTGGAACCCTGTTGAAGACCAGTACGGTGCCCTTCCTTTTATTTTTGGTACTGTCGTCACTTCACTGGTCGCGCTTTTAATCGCCACTCCAGTTAGTATCCTTATCGCCCTTTTTATTACTGAGTATCTGCCAAAAACATTTTCACGTATCATTGCTCTTTTAGTTGAAATGGTTGCGGCCATTCCAAGTATCGTGTTTGGTCTTTGGGGGATTTTCTATCTCGCTCCTTTTGTGAAATCGACCATCGCTCCGTTTTTAAAAGCTCACCTGGGCTTTCTTCCGCTTTTCCAGGGACCAAGTTTTGGTATCGGGATTTTAACAGCGGCCCTTATTTTATCGATCATGATCGTGCCGACGATTTCTTCAATCTGCCGCTCGATCTTTGAACTTATTCCTGCTCACCAGAAAGAAGCTTCATACGCCCTTGGGTCAACGAAGTACGAAATGATTAAACTGGCGATTATCTCGCCATCTCTTTCAGGTATCTCTTCTGCTGTTGTTTTAGGTTTAGGGCGCGCTTTGGGTGAAACGATGGCGGTGACTATGTTGATCGGGAACTCTCCGGTTATCTCTTCATCACTTTTTTCTCCAGCAGCGACGATGGCCTCAGTGATGGCCAATGAATACGCAGACGCCAACACACCTCTGCACGTTTCTTCACTTTGTTACTTAGCGCTTCTGCTCTTTTTAATAACCTTCCTTTCAAATCTTTTCGCCAGAACTATCGTGAAAAGTTTTTCAAAGGGGTAATCAATGAACTACAGAGTTTATAGAAAATTTAAAAACTATCTTTTCTTAGCGCTTACCCTGGCCAGTGCCCTGGCCGTGCTTGCTCCGCTTTTCATGATCATCCAATTCGTTCTGGTTCAAGGAGCAAGTTCCTTAAACCTGAATTTCTTTACCGAGCTTCCAAAACCAGTCGGTGAAACTGGTGGCGGGATGAAACATGCTATTTTAGGGACAATCTACCTGGTGCTTTTAGGTGCGGCCATCGCCATCCCTGTCGGGGTGACTTGTGGGGTGTACTTATCAGAATTCAGTAAAAGTAAACTTTCTAAAACACTTAAACTCACTGTTGATTTAATGAGCGGTATCCCTTCAATCGTTATCGGGATCTTTGCTTATCTTATCGTGGTTGTTCCACTTAAGAGCTTCTCTGCCCTTGCCGGTGGTATTGCTTTAGCGATCATCATGCTTCCGATCATCATCAAAACTTCGGAAGAGATTTTAAAACTGGTTCCTAATCATATCAGAGAAGCAGGTCTTGCCCTTGGTCTCCCAAGGTGGAAAGTGATTCTCTTTATTGTTCTCAAGGGATCAATCTCAAATCTATTGACCGGGATTATCCTGGCAATTTCCAGAGCGGCCGGTGAAACAGCCCCTCTGCTTTTTACTGCTTTTGGAAATATGTACTTTAGCTACCACATCAATGAACCGATGGCCTCGCTTCCGGTTCAGATCTACACCTACGCCATTTCACCTTTCAAAGACTGGCAACGCCAGGCCTGGGGTGGAGCTTTCGTGTTGATGGTTTTAATTTTAACGATGAATCTTATTGCCAGATATATCCTGGCCAAGATCAAAGATAAGAAGGGAATTTAGTAATGAACGATTACAAAGATGCCAAAGTTATTCTAGAGGCCCGCGATCTACAGGCCTGGTTCGGTGACTTTCATGCGGTAAAAGGAATCACTGTCGAGTACCGCGAAAAGACCATCAATGCCATCATTGGCCCTTCTGGTTGTGGTAAATCGACTTACCTTCGCTGCTTAAACCGCATTCACGAAGAAATCGAAGGCGCTAAAACGGCCGGAGAAGTTCTCCTTGAAGGAAAAAATATTTACGATAAAAAAGTCGACGTCGTTGATGTCAGAAGAAGAATTGGAATGGTTTTCCAAAAGCCAAACCCATTCCCTTCAATGTCAATTTTGGACAATGTTGTTATTGGATTAAGACTTCAAGGGATTTCAAAACGCTCTACTCTTCTTGATACAGCGGAGAGCTGCTTAAGAAAGGCCGCTCTTTGGGATGAAGTCAAAGATAAGTTGAACTCGATGGGAACATCGCTTTCAGGTGGTCAGCAGCAGCGTCTTTGTATCGCGCGCGCCCTGGCCGTTAACCCACCTGTGCTCCTGATGGACGAACCGACATCGGCCCTGGACCCGATTGCGACGGCAAAAATTGAAGAGCTAATGAACGACATTAAAAAAGAGTACACGGTTATTATCGTTACCCATAATATGCAGCAGGCAGCTCGTATTTCCGATTTCACATCATTTTTCGTCTACGGAAATATGATCGAACACGGATTGTCTTCGGACATTTTTACTAACCCTAAAGTGAAGCAAACTGAAGATTATATCTCAGGGCGCTTCGGTTAAATCAAAGGAAGGATTATATGGATATTTGTGCAAGAGATTTACGCGATCACGTTTTAAAAATGGCGAGTCTTGTAGAAGCATCTCTTTCAGGTTCACTCAACCTGGACAAGACCATGGAAGATATTTTTGACCTGGAAAAAAAGATCAATGAGTTTCATATGCTCATCGACGACGCTTGTTTTAAATACATCGCTTTAAAAAGTCCGACAGCTAAAGACTTAAGAACAGCGATCGCTGTTATGAAAATCAACGCTGACCTTGAACGCATGGGCGATCAATCAGTAAAAATTAAACGCCATCAAATCACTATTGGAAGAGAAATCCTTCAGCTGAAGAATATGGCCTTAGAAGTAAACCTGATGGTAAAAAATGCTTTAGACTCTTTTGTCAGAAGCAATACATTCCTGGCAACTGACGTGATTCACCACGATCAGGAAATCAATGCCATGAACCGCGATATCGTTAGAGACTATATTAATAAAATTAAAAATAATGAGATCGGTTTTGATGAAGGCTACAGCATCATCAAAATCTCTAAGAATCTTGAACGCATCGGCGACCATGCTAAGAACATTGCAGAAGACGTTATCTTCTTAGAGTCGGGCTCAGATATCCGCCACAACCCTGAATATAAGACTGGTAAAAAGGAATAGTTATGGAAAACGCTAATGTTGTCGTTGTTGAAGACGAATTAGAAATTAGTGAGATGATTCAAGGTCATCTAAAAAGTTTAGGTCACAATGTTTTTGCTTTCGGCGACGGAAAAAAAGCACTGGACTTTATTCAGGCCAATGACGGGAAAGAAGCTGGAGGTATCCATCTTTTTATCCTGGATCGCATGCTTCCTTCAGTAAATGGAATGGAAATCTGTAAATTCATCAGACTTTTCAATCCGACAAAAGGAACTCCGATCCTGATGCTGACAGCATTAAGTACGCCTGAGCAAATCGTTGAGGGCCTGGATGCCGGAGCTGACGATTACATGACAAAACCTTTTGACCTGGCGATTTTAATGGCGAGAGTAAGATCTCTGCTTCGCCGTCAGGAAATCAAAAACACTCCACAGGAAAATAAAAATATTCTTCGTCACAAAGACCTGATGCTGGATATGGATCAGTGTAAAGTGTGGATCGAGGGGCAACCTCTGGAGCTGACACTTTCTGAGTACAAGATCCTTTGCTGCTTCCTGCTTTCTCCAGGAAAAGTTCTGACCAGAAACCAACTGGTCGAATACATCCAGGACGGGCCGGTTCATGTAACAGACAGAACAATCGATACCCATATTTTTGGTCTAAGAAAGAAGCTGGGAGATTACTCGGCCATCATCGAGACTATTAGAGGGATCGGCTATAGAGTTGTGGCCCAAGAGTAACGTATGATCGAAATTCGCTATCAAAGAATTCTATTCTTTCAAGCGCTGTTTCTCTTTCTCTTAGGGACATTCGTTTACAATTTTTTCAAGAAATCTTTCGGCCTGCACGTAGGCGCATCCTTTTGGAGCGTCTACCTTCTGGTCTGGTTTGTTTTCATTTTTTTCAACCTGCTTTTTATCAAGTTCTTCGCCCTTCCAACCAAGGGTCTTTTAAAAAAGCTTGAGTCCACAGTTCCGCCCGATGATTTGAGCTGGGCCGTGATTGAAGACTCTCTTTCTAAAAGAGATGTCCACCACCAGATCATTCAATCAGAGTACGAGATCGAAAACTTAAAATACAAAATCCTCCTGGACTCTCTCCACGATCCGGTTTGTATTTTTAACAAGGAAGAGATGATCCTCTACTCTAACCACGCCTTCAACAGTCTCTTTTCCCTTCCTGAGCAAGCGGCAAGATCAAGCCTTTTAGAAGTGACCAGAAATCTTTATTTTCAGGATTTCATCAAAAAGTCAGTGGAGAGCTCAGAAGTTCAGAAGATCAGTGAATTTTCTTTCAACCCGATCCAGGACTCTTTTAAACAGTTTTTTGAGATCACTGTTTTCCCGTTAAAAAACATTCAAAATTACCTGATCATCATGCACGATGTGACGGAAAGAAAAATGGCCGATCAGATGCGCGAAGACTTTGTCGCGAACTTCTCTCACGAAGTGCGCACTCCGCTGACGATTCTTAACGGTCAAATGCAATCCTTAAAATTGAACCTGGAGAAAAAACCAGAGTTCAATACAGAGTTCAGGCCTGTTTTTGAAAAGATCGACAACAACTCCCGAAGACTTATCAGTCTCTTTAACGACCTTTTAAGATTAACTTCTGTGGAAAAGAAAAAAGACCTGCTCAGAGAAGAAGTTTCTTTAGAAATGCTGGTCGAAACACTGGCCGAAGAAATTGCTCATAACTATCCAAACAAAAAAATTCACTTCTCCTTTGATTTTAAAGTTCCAATGGTCATGGTGGATTACAACCTCTTTGAACAAGTCATGATCAACCTAATCGATAATGCTATCAAGTACAGCAAAAACGAAGGTGAAGTTAAAATCCACTCTTACTCTCAAGAAAATTCTACTATCATTGAAATCAGCGACCATGGCGTTGGTATCCCGGAAGATCAACATCACAGGATTTTTGAGCGCTTTTTTAGAGTGGACTCTTCAAGATCGAGTGAGATTGAAGGAACTGGGCTTGGGCTTTCAATTGTTAAGCATATTATTCAAAAGCACGATGGGAAAATTAAGGTGGCCTCAAGGTCTGGAGGCGGAACTGTTTTTACGATCAGCTTACCAGCTTCAAAATAGCCCCTGGAGCATCATTAGAAATTTTTAACATTGAAAGGCTGGCACTTTGAGCAATCTGGGCCTGAAGTCTAATGGCGGCTTCTTTAGCGATATCAGTGTCGCGGATCTTTGAGTTACTTGCTGAAATGTTTTCTCTTGAAACCATCAGGTTCTGGACAACAGAATTAATTCTATTTCCCATACTCCCTAATTGAGCACGGCTGGCACCAATTTGAGACATCATATTGTCGATAGCGCTCAGTGATCTTTGAGCTCCTTCTTTTGTTCTTAAGTCTACATTGGCGATACCAAAGTTATTTTGTGAGTCCATAACTTTACTCATGTCGTACTGGATTCTATCCAGCTCTGCTATCCCATCAACTCCAACCTGAAGATCGTAAGTGCTGCTTGCTCCACCCTTAATAATATGGTTTCCGTTAAAGCTGGTTGAAACAGTAATACGCTTAACTTCATTTTTTAGTTGTTGGAATTCAGAGTCGACAACTCTTCTTTCTGCCTCACCCACTGTATCGTTGGCCGCTTGCATAGCTAGTTCACGAAGACGTGAACCCATTTGTTGCATAGTCGAAAGAGACCCTTCCGCTACTTGCATTAGAGAGATTGAATCGTTTGAGTTTCTTTCCGCCTGATAGTTACTGCGGATTTTTGATTTCATGGTTTCTGAGATCGCTAGACCTGAAGGATCAACAGCTGAGCGAACAATACGATCTCCAGAAGATAATTTACTATCTTCCAGGGCCTGCTCTTCAGAGTGTGCACGCACATATCTCTGAGCAGTCATCGAATTAATATTCGTTGATACTCTCATTACAAAGTCATCCTTGAGGAACACAAACAGGCTTCAACCGTGAAACCTTGGTATCCTATCGGAAATAAATTCCTAGAGCATTAATTGCCGATTGAATTAAAAAAGACGAGCGTAACACTCAAGAAGTTTCTCATTCACCTTTTGACGGTGAAACTGCTGAACGAAATCGTATCCCCTAGTTATCATTCTTTCCTGAAGGGCCACATCATTTAAAACAAGAGTGATTTTCTCTGCTAAATCGGCGACTGATAGTGGATCAATATAGACGGAATCAGGTCCTGCACTCTCCGGAAAGCATGACCCAAGACTGGTGATAACCGGAGTCTTGGAAAACAATGCTTCCACTATCGGAAGACCAAAGCCTTCAAAGTGTGAAGGAAAACAAAAGAGATCTGCGGCCTGATAAAAAAGAGGGAGTTCATCAAAAGGAATGTTTGATAAAAAGCGCACGCGGTTAGAGAGCTTGAGCTCCTCGACTTTCTTTTTACAAGCTTCAAGGTATTTTTTCCCGTTTCCAATCAGCACTAAATCCTGTTCATACAGATGACAAGTCTTAGCGAAAGCTTCAATCAGGTTGAGTTGATTTTTTCTTTCTTCAAAAGCTGTCTCTTATACACATCTGACGCTGCCGACGAAGGCTTCTGTGT
>CAXHHE010000165.1:0-7637 GCA_964016365.1 uncultured Bacteriovorax sp.
AGATAACTGAGCGTCTCGTGGGCTCGGAGATGTGTATAAGAGACAGACCTTTTGCTTCCAGCTTGATTTCGATTGGCTCATTAACCAGGTATTTCGACTTTGGGATGCTTAAAGAGAACTCATGCTCCCCTACTAGCCCGGTAAAACTTGCGGGCACGCCCTCTGTTGGCAAAGGAAGAACTTCAATTTCTACGCGAGAGCTTGAAAGATCTTTATTTCTCGCACGCTGGTTGAAACCAAAACCGCTATAGTCATTTTCATAGACCTGAACCGAAATCTTCATTGGATCAAGGACAGCAGTTCCCGTTTTTTCCGGATACAAGCGGGCCGAATAGGCTAAGATTCTTTTTAACACTTGCCCTTTATACTGAACTGTTTCCACTGGGGAGTTGATATGATGAAATCTTTTAATGAATTTATTTAATTTAGGAAACTCTTTAACATCGTTAGCGGCAATTGAGCTCTTAAAGTAGAGGTAGTAATTAACATCCAATCCTTCACCAAGATAAACCTTGGTTTTAGAAGCTTCTGCCTCGATGAAAGCATCCGGGATTCTTCTTGGTTCGCTTAAGACATTAATGCGCACTTCTTTAACAGGAATGGTCTTACCATTCATTTCGACCTTAATGTTTCTTAAGTAAACTTGCCCTGATCTTTCAGCTTGAAGTTCATAAACGACTGCTTGTTCTTTTGTCGTCGTGAATTTTCCATTGATAACAACCGTTGAAATAGAAAGACCTTGTGATCTTTTTCCTAATACAGAAGCTCCGTATGGCGTGAATGAAATGTAAGGTTCTTCGCTCCCAGAGGCTTTGATTTTGAATGTAACAAAAAAGCTCTCATTGATGACACCTTCTTTGGGTTCAACTTCAACATCAACATCCTCTGCTCTTAGTGCAAAGGAAAATAAAAGGCACATTAATAACATTATAACTTTCATTACCAATCTCTCTTTGGTTTAGATGAGCCTCTTTCATTAGTAGAGGTATCCATCATCTTCTTTTGCAGTTCGCGGTCATCACTCATTATCTGTTTTACCATCGCCGGAGTTTTTACCATTCGGCGTTTCTGCTCAATCATTTTTTCTTTTTCTTCTAGTGACTGAGGTTTTGTCGGCTCTGGGCGATCTGGTTTATCGAGATCCTTGGGATCTTTTTTATCTTTGTCGTCTTTATCCTTGCCTTCACTCTCATCTTTCTTTTTATTTTGATCCTGGCTTCCTTTGCCATCTTTATTGTCTTTATTTTCCTTGCCGTTTTTGCCTTCTTTGCCTTTATCGTCTTTTTTATTCTGGTCGTCTTTTTCCTGACCTTCTTTTCCTTCTTTGCCCTTGTCGTCTTTGTTATCTTCCTTGTCTTTCTTATCTTGTTTATCGTTTTTGTCCTTACTCTTTCCTCCGCCCTGATTCATAGTCAGAAGAATGTTATGGCGCATACGATTTTTAATTTCTTCACTTTTTGCATTTTTAAAAATGTCCTGAATAAGCGGCATGGCCGCATCAAGTTGGTTTGTCTTTAAAAGTGCAGTTGCGCGATTGAAGAGAACTTCTTGCTCGTCACCATCTTTGGCGTACTCTTTATAAAGTTCATTGGCCTTTTGATCCTCATTGTTTTTCATGAGGTTCTCAGCAATTTTTAATACTTCTTTACGATTGGCCTTCCCTTTCTTCATCTTATCCATATCTCTTAGAAGAGCGGCCGGAAGTTGTTTCGTTGGTTTTTGTTCTTCATCCTGAGCATGAGCTGGGCTACCACCAAGGAAAGAGAAAAGAAGAAGAGCAATACTGACAATTTTTTTAAAACTGCCAAAGCGACCGAAGATGACCGATACACAGTAAACAATGATGGCCGGAATTAAAATCAGATGTGAGAAGACTGGACGAATCCTCATATCACCTTTTCCATGGGCCTTATTATAGGTTCCGCGGAAAAAGTTTAGAATATCCTCAGTTGGAAGAGAGTATGAGTTAGCGATCCAGTATTTATAGTTTTTAACATTTTTTCCAATTTTTTTGATGTAGTTTTCATCAAGCCTTGTTATGACCGGCTCACCTTTTTGAGTTTTATAACCTCTAAAACTTCCATCATCCCAGCGAAGTGGGATATTTCCCCCTTTTGCAGTACCAATACCTACGACGGCCAGGTTGATATTATTTCCAAGTTCAACATCCATTCCATCTTCACTTTCTTCAGCATCAGTAAAAACTAGAATATTTCCCACCGCTGATTTTTTATCTCCTTCAAAATCAAAATAGCCAACGGCTTCAGCGATGGCCTGAGAGATATTTGATCCACCGGAAACAGAGTTGGTCTTTTCCATTGCCGCCAGTCTTGAATCTAATAGGTCCACATCATCCGTAAAAGGAATGAGTCGTTTTTGAATATCGGAGAAAAGAACCACTGAAATCTGGTGTCCGGCCGCATTTTTTACAAAGTGACGAGCAAGCTGAATCGCTTTTCCAAAACGGCTTGGGCGCACATCTTCGGCTAGCATACTCGCAGAACTGTCTAGGATAATAATTGTTCTTTGGTCTGGCAGGACTGACTTTACTCTTTCTTCAGGACCTCTTAAGTCTAAAAGAGAGGCCAGCATTAAAAAGATACTCACAATGTAAAAGAATGCTGAGAATCTGCTCATCCAGCTTCTTTCAAAAAACCAGTAGGTTTTTACCCAGTTAAAATACTTGCGGTTAAGAAACGCCAGCACAAATGCAAAGGCCAATGCTCCAGCAACAATGTGGGGAAGATATTGAGTGTTAACAAAATTCATGGTCCCTCCCTTAACAATAGGCGACGACCAAGTTCAGCGGCAATAAGAAGAAGAACACCGTTTAGAAGAAATTTAAAAAATAGCTCTTCGTAAATAATTTTTCCACTTTGCTCAATTTGTGTTCTTTCCAGTTTATTGATGTCTTTAAGTACGTTTTCCAAAGCGCGGTTATCTCGGGCCATGTAAAACTTCCCGCCAGTTAATTTGGCGATTTCCTGAAGACCCTTTTCATCAACACTTCCTCCTGGAATCATTTGGTAACGTTGAACCCCAAACATATTTGGCCCAACTGGGATTCTGGCATCGCGGGCCCCACCGATACCAATCGTGTAGATTTTAATTTTTTGTTCAGCTGCCATCTCTGCAGCTTGCAGCGGCGTTAACGTCCCTACGTTACTCACCCCGTCCGTAAGCAGAATAATGACTTTGTTTTTAGCCAGTGATTGAAGAAGTCGTCCTACGCCTAAAGCGAGAGCATCACCGATATTGGTTCCATCTCCGAGAGCACCCAGCTTAATTTGAGCGACCATTTTGTTAATTAAATTTAAGTCTGTTGAAAGTGGAAGTAGCGTAAAAACTTTCTCTGCAAAAATGACAATCCCAATTCTATCCTGTGGAAACAAAGAAACGAACTCTTGAATCTTTTGCTTAGCTGCTTCAAAACGGTTTGGTTTTAAGTCTTCGGCCAGCATTGAGCGCGAAAGATCCAAAACGACAAAAATATCGTTAACTTCAATAGTATTTTTATCCATTCCCATCGGACGTCTTGGCCCGGCAAGAGCGAAGGCGATATATAGCCATCCGGCCACTCCAACAATAAAGAAAACCGAACGCAAGAAAGGAAAACCCTTCTTCTTATACTTTTTAGGGATAAAAAGTTGAGGCTTCTTAAAAATATAAAAGAAACTAATGATCCAAAAAAGCAGACCAACAGCTCCCCAGATAGCGTAATGAATATGTTGGAATTCGTAATTCAAACTCATTTTTCAAAGCTCCTTCTGATAATATCAAAAGAGGCCTTCACTTCATTTAGCTCTTCATTGTTCCAGTCTTTTTTATATTGGTACTGATTTAGAGTTTTTAAGAAATCTAAGTGCGCCGGAGCTTTATCTGTAAGCAGTGCCAGCCATTGGTTTTTTTCTTTATATAATTTTTCAAAATCTTCACGTTTGCTAGCGACTCTAAAAAGTTCGTCGTATTTTTTTCTGTCTTTTTTTGCTTGATCAGGTCTTAGGTTAATCAGAAATTCTTTGATCTTTTGCCTTTTAACAAATCCTAAAATCACAAGAATAATTCCCGCTCCGGTAAGGATCATCCAAAGTTTTGAGGAATCAAGTGATTGATCTAAGATATAAAAGTCCTGGCTTTTATCTCCAAGAGGAGTGACTTTAACATCGCCAGAGCGAAGCTCAATGATTGCTTCGTTGTACTTAAAAACATAGATAGGCTCTACTTTTGTCGACTTTACAATAAAGAGCCCTTTAAGCTCAACAACATCGGCATTATTTGGAGAAGGGGCAAGACTTGTGATCTGCGCTAGATAAAAAGCATTAAACAATGTGCCCTTTTCTAATTTCTTAAACTGCGAAAGGTCGGCATTTTCAATCGGCCACACGCGAATTGTGGCTTCAACAATATCTCCTTCTTTAAGCTGACTGATATTTTGCGCTGGAAGGAATTCGCTATTGATCGTTTGTGCCCAAACTACATTGATGGTCAAAAGCAGACAAAACAAAAAGGAGTAGATGGTTTTCATCTCATCTCCTTGACAAAATTTTCCAGATACTTTTCCTGGATTCGCAGACGTCTAAAGCGTTTTCCAAACTCATTATTCAAATCTTTTTTCCCAGAGAAATCATACTTCCCTACTGTCGATCTGGCATTTGGCCCAGAAGAGGCGTGAAGAGAATAAGGCAATGTCTTAGCTTCATCCAATGGCGACAGAAGCTGGAAGCAGTGGACATTTGAGCGGACAAGCAGCTTTTTTAGAATATCGCTGTCTACAAAATCGTTAAAGTCAGAAAGGAGAATGATTTCCCTTTTTCTACTTAGATGCTTCATAATCGAGATATATTTTTGTTTGCTGTTCACATTTTCTTCAACATATCTTTCAGTATTGATTTTTCCCTTACTCGTCAGGATCTTCTTCTCTTCCAATGTTGAAATCAGATGAGTAATCCCCTGGTCTCCTGAGAGCTTTGGCACATTGATAACTTCATCTGTTACAATAAGCGCGTGAACAAAATCATTCGTTTCTTTGGCCAAAAGATAAAGCAAGCAACAGATTTCAATGGCAGCCTGGAGTTTTGAGACTCCATTAAAGCCCGTCATCATTGTCGATGAAGCATCAATCACTACAACGATCTCAACATTTCTTTCTTCATTGAATGTTTTAACGTAAGGATTGCTGGTTTTGGCGAGAATTTTCCAGTCGATAAATCTGATGTCATCGCCGAAGGTATAAACCTGGTGTTCTTTAAACTGAAGTCCTGTTCCTTTGATGTTGGTCTTCAACATCCCAATAGAATGGGAATTCGCCCTTCTAAAAAGATTGGCGCGAAGTTTACCGACAACTTTTCTGACTTCGTTAATATTCATAATTTACACTAGTGACTTAGCAATCTTTAGAGCTACATCAGCTCCCTTAAAATTATCAATTGAAGCTTCGTAAGAAAGAATCAATCTGTGTCCAAGAATACTTGGGACAATTTTTAAGATATGGTCTGGTGTTACAAAGTCTTTTCCATCCATGAAGGCCATGAACTTAGAAACTTTATAAAGCCAGATAACTGCCCTTGGTGAAGCCCCTGAAATAATCACCCCGTTGTACTCTTTCGGGAAAAACTCTGAACCTGGTCTTGTGGCATGGACGATTTTAACAATCAGGTCTTTGATTTTGTCGTCAACATAGATATTTTCAACAATCTCTTGAGCTGTAATCAGATCATCCGTCGAAAGAACAGCTTCAAGTTTATTAAGAGCACTCTTCTTTAAATCCAAGATGTTTTTTTCTGCTTTAAATGAAGGGTAATCAACATTGATCTTCATCATGAAACGGTCAAGCTGAGCTTCCGGAAGTTGATATGTTCCTTCCTGCTCAATTGGGTTTTGAGTCGCCAGTACGACGAAAGGAGAAGAAAGCCTGTGTGTTTCATCCCCAATAGTCACTTGCTTTTCGGCCATCGCTTCAAGCAAAGCGGCCTGAACTTTTGCTGGCGCACGGTTGATCTCATCGGCAAGCAGAAGCTGCGTGAAAATCGGCCCGAATTTGGTACTAAACTCTTCGTTCTTCTGGCTATAAATCATCGTCCCGATAAGATCCGATGGCAAAAGATCTGGTGTGAACTGGATTCTTTTAAAAGAAAGATCACAAAGTTTACTAATAGTTGAAACTGAAAGCGTCTTACCTAGTCCAGGCATCCCTTCAATCAATAAGTGGCCTTCGCAAATAAGTGAGGCCATAATCGCATCCAGCAAATTATCCTGTCCAAAGATAATCCCCTTGGCCTCTTTAAGTGCTTCATTAATGCGTGCGCGAACTTCCGTGCTCATAAATTACCCTCTACTAACAAAATAAACTAAATATTTAATGTAAAAACTTTTATCGTTAAATCCACTGAATGGGTGATCGAAACCTTGTGCCCCCAAATCTAGCAAATGAACTTTCTGTGAATTTTTAATGGCCGCATCTTGAACTGTCTTATCTAGCTCTTCATAATTCACATGGTGAGTGCAAGACGCCACTACCATTACAGCCTCGTCATTAAGAAGTTTCATCGTTTTCAAGTGAAGCTTTTCATAACCCTGGAGTGCTGTTATTTTATTTTTCTCTGACTTCGTAAAAGCTGGAGGATCACTAACAATGACATCGTACTTCTTTCCTGCTGCAATCGAAGAATCAATAAATTTAAAAACATCCGAGCGTGTAAATTTCCCTCGCCCTTCAAAACCATTCATCTTTAAATGACTAACGGTGACTTCTTCCATGTTTCCTTGATCGACGAATTCAACATGTTCAACGCCAGCTGAAAGCATATGCAGTCCCCAGCTTCCCACGTAAGAAAATAAATCAAGGCCTGTTTTTTTCACAAACGATGTGCGCTTTAAAAGATTGGCCAGTTTGCTTCTGTTTTCACGATGGTCATAATAATAACCAATTTTTTGCATAACCTGCTGAGTGATTTTATATTTCAGACCATTCTCTAAAACATCCAGGTCTTCACTGATTTTTTCCGGCTCATGAATCGGTAGAACTTCAGCCTTGCGGTACTCTGGGTTATCAAAGAAAAGAACTTTTTGATCTGGGTAGCGTTTTACAATTTCGGCCTTAATCAAGTCGCGAAATCTATCCATTCCTGCTGTATTTATTTGAGCAAAAATATATTTTTGATACTTATCCACAATAATTCCCGGAAGGGCATCATTCATTCCATAAACGAGTCTTGCTCCATGATTATAGTCGAGAAAAAATTCTCTTTTTCTGAAAGCAGTCTGTAAATGTTCAACGATGATTTCTTTGGCGAGAGTTTCTTCATCGGTTTTTACATTCACTTTCTTCTGAACGTCTTCTTTCAAAATTTTAATTTTATAAAAGCTCTCAGCATACGGATTGATGTATGCGATATAATTTTTTTTTGCTTGTTGATCTTCAATGATCACCCACTCACCTGGACGCAGACCTTTTGGCATTTCAAAAAGATCTTTTTCAGAGAGTTCGCGCTCACCACGAGCGACTTTCAGAGAAGACTTGTTTTGGAGAATTAGTGCTTTCAGAGCTGGCCTCGAGAGAAGATAAAATACTGTTATCTCTATAGTATAGAAGGCTGTCTCTTATACACATCTGACGCTGCCGACGAAGGCTTCTGTGT
>CAXHHE010000166.1:0-7620 GCA_964016365.1 uncultured Bacteriovorax sp.
TTGAGTTCACCAGGCCCAGTGATCAGCGTCTTGGCCGAAATAAGTGACTTCACTTCATTCGTGGTTGGCTCGTATTCATGGGGGTCCCCTGAAATTTTCACTAAGGAAATAAACTCATAATCTTTCACCTGATTTTCGGTAAAGATGATATTGGCCAGACGGCAAAGTTCTGGGTGAGAGCACGCGATGGTCTCGGCGGCGAAAGCACCTTGTAAACTATTAAAATAAAAGAGAATTACTGCTAAAAATAGGGTAGTCTTCATAAGGGCCAGAATCTAGCAGAGAATTTGCGTCATGGGAAGATTTATTGCGGATTACTTGCAATAATAGTGGTGGTCCCAACGGTACCCGTTATCAAATGGGAACTTACCTGCGGCCGTATCGCCTTCAACCGAGTCTACGATCGAGTCAACAATACTCATAGGATAGTTGATAGTTTCACCAGTTGTCGTGTAGTACCCAGAGTATGGCTCAGGAGGGAACTGTCCGAACGATCCACCGTTTTGCACGACTCCTGACTGACAGTAAGCTGCACCCAGGGCCTCAAGTTTTTGGAAAGTAGAGGCTCGCATTTTTGGTTCACCAGTATAAGCGTTGAAGTCGACTTCAGTTTCTGAAGTTTCAGAAGAAATCAAAAGGCCTCCTCCAGGCTGGTCTGAACCAACACCTTCGCTTGAAACGAACTTGTTGAAGTAAACGTTCAGGTCAGTTCCAGAAGGAAGTTTACATGTTAGTTTACCGTTAACTGTGCTGGCAGTTCCAGAACAGCATTTGGCAGCTGATGTTGTCGTCTTTCCAAGTGGCATACAACAAGCGAAGTCTTTAGAAGAGAAGACTGCTGCGTGAGCGAGCTTATCTTGATAAGTAAATCGTTTGGCCTGGTTACCAATACCAGCAGATTCACTTTCAGAGTTTCCTTCTTCATCATAACTTGCAATCGGGTTAAACGATGTGTAAGTGTTGGCCACAGCATTGAACTGTGCTCTGGTTTGAATTGATGAAGAGAAGATTCCCGGAACCAGTTTGTTTTGGTTTCCATTACAGTAAATTGGTTCATAAGTGATTTGTGGGATACCAATGAGCTCTAGGCGCCCAAGTTTTGTCAGGTAGTAGTATGGGTTACCTGGAGTTGTCACCGCTCCTAAAGAAGCATCCAGAGTCTGCTTGTATTTTTCCAGAGGCATGAAGTCGATAACAACAGCAGCGTATTTCCACTGGCGGTTAGCTGCCGCCCCTGTGTAGGCCTTGATGTTCATCATCGGACGATTCTGTGTTTTTGAGTTCGCTGAAATACACCATGCTTCGTAATCACCCGTTGAAAGAGCATCAATAGGCTGTCCTGAAGACCCGCTCGGGTAATTCGCAACGCCATCACATGTTGCTTTGTTCAGGTTTCTTAAATTTGTAATGTTAACCGCTTCAACACGTCCGTCGTCGTACATGTACTTCATATACACTCGCGAAATTGTCGGTGTCGCAGAGGCCAGGTTGGCATTAGCGTTTGCCACGTTAAATGGAATATAGGCCGGAAGGTAAATACTCACACCGTAGTCAAGATCCTTGTCGACGAAGAAGATCAATGATCTTTTTGTTCCGTTCGAATCAGTATAAAGATCGTAAGGAGGTGACTGAGTAAACATATAAGCAAATGGAGGATATGGAACATCCTGATTCATTTTATATGTATAATTTCCAGTCTCAAGGTCTCCCACTGGTGAAGTGTCAAGGCGAGTGTAACCTGTCGCTGGCAGACCATTGTATGATCCAGTCGCAGAGTAAGGTGCAGATGTGGCCCATGACGGAACAGTTGTCGTATCGTCAGGTTCAAGGTTTTCAGCATCAGATGGTTCGTACACGCGAGGAGGCAGGATCTGGTATCCACTTACATCGCGGTAAAGGATCTGCATACACCCGTTTTGTCCAGGGTACTTACAGAAGTATTCGTACTCGCGCTGATAAGTCGATTGAACAACTTGATCTTTTGCATCTCCAAAGCCGTTGTAGTCAGCGTTTACAAGCGGAGTGCGGTAGTTTAAACACGCAAAGTTTGACGTCTCAAGACTTAGACGATTTTTTACTTTCCAGTCGTGTGTTCCGTCTGCGAATTTTCTGATCCATCCGCCACCACAACAAGTCAGTGATCCGGTTTCATTGATAACTTTCCATTGGTCTTTTGCTGGTTCAGCTGTTGCTGAAACACTAGGGTAGTTTGCTGTCGTTTTAGCAATTTTTGAAGCCGTGTAACGAGAGTAACGGTAGTTTGCTTTTGGATCAGTCACTGAAAGTCTTGATGTCACCAGGTTTACGTTTGTTCCCATGTTTTCTGGGATAATAGTCGCAGGTCCTGAAGTGAACATCGTAAAGTCTTTTCCGATTTCACGGCAGCAACGGTTTTGGTTTAATTCATAATCGTAGTAGTTTGAGCTTCCCAGAGTCGGAGCCGCCTTGCCTTGACCACAAATCAGCGATTCTCTCCAATAGTTTTGCTCAGCTTCAGTTCCCCCGAAGTAGGCAAGGGCCATTGAACCAACAGCATCTTCGTGCATTTTGTTCGGGCCACAGTCCAGGTCTGTATGACAAACAGAACCAGCTCTTCTTAAACAAGCGTCCGCCGCCATGATTGGCTGAGTGATGTGTTGAAGAAGTTGAAGTGATCCACCTTCAATATTGGCGAAAGCAGAAGCAAAAGTTGATGTGTGTTTTGCTTCTCCACCGCAGGCATTTTGCATTTCTCTTAATTGAGAAAGAGTGGTTGAAGAAGTGTTATAAGGAACGTAGTCCAGGTCGTCGCCGATGGCCGGACAAGACACAGTTCTTGATGAACCAGTCTGAGTTGAATCACATGAACCAATTTGTGAAATATAGTCAGCTCTTTTTTGTGTATCTGGATTTCCATGAGCTGTCGAAGCTGTTGATGAAAGTGAGCGTCCTGGACGACAGATACCCATGTCATCAACTTGTGAAGTCGTTAACCCAAGAGCGTCTGTTCCACCATTGTATTTGATGTTTGCGATTACTTCAGTCGCAAGTGACTTTGTTGCAGTTACATATTTAAGAGGTCTACCTAAAACGTTTGTATCCATACCGAAGAAGATATCGTCAAACTCATTTGGAGAGCGGACCACTTCATCGTTAAAACGGTTTGTGGTTAAGGCCGCACAGTAGAAGTTCGGCGCACATGTCAGGTTCTTCTGATTGTATTGACCGTTAAGGGCCGTGAAGTCGCGCACACATGGAGCTCCAGCACCACGGTATACACAACGTTTTCCACTTGGGCCTTGAGTTGTTGTCCCTGAAAGGATTTCAAAGATTGAACCAATTTTTTCCTGATTATTAACTTCTCTTGCTTCTGTGTCGTAAATCGGCCAGCGAGTTCTCGATTGAGAAACGTCAGCACACATATACTCCCAACCCAATTGAGCAATACAGTCAGAGTCGGTGCTACACTGGTGGTACTGTTGACAAGTCCCGGCCTGGTTTTGTTTCGGATCGCTGATGGCCAAAGTAGGGTCGAAGTCGTAATCAGCGGCCACCGAGGCAGAGATATCAGGAATGATGTTAACGACTGTGTCTGTTCTGTCGGCCACATCAAGGAATGAAGCATTGATGGCCAGGTAAAGCTTGCTGGTTGTTGCTGTGATTCTTCTTCCAGAACCAACACCAAACCAAGTCACCCCATCAAATGATCCAATGAGTGCGCCTTTATTGAAACCAAACCAGTCTTTCTGGTAACCATTAATAAAATAAGTGGCCTGTGTTTTAAGACGGTTTAAGCGCTGAGTTTGTAGAGAGGATTCTTTCTTGTGTGAGAAAGGAATCATTGTCACTGGCAGGTAACAAGCGCGGCCAAAGTGGGTGTCTTCGTAATTACCTAAAGTGACATTTGTAGAGTACGTATCTCTTGATGTCGTGTATCCGCTGGCGCGAAGACCGTTACCACCAGTTGTCGCCGGGTGAGCAGAGAAAGTCTGAAACCAGCTGTCTTTTGCACACTGAGTACAAGGAGTGAAGTATCCGCTTGTGGCCGATACGATATATGTTTTCCCTAATTCAACCGCAATCATTTTAGCTGGCTGAGTTTGAGAAAGAGCGACATTCATACGTCCCAGGATTGAATTGACGTTGTAGCTTCCGTTAACTGGAGCTGCGCGGTTTGCAGTGTCCAGGTAATAGAAATCTTCACCTTCTTGAATGATGGTGCTTGAGAGTTTACTTACGTCATCATAGCTTGTTCCATCAACAGCATAAAAGCGGTGAGGAGCACTACGGCTTGGGATGTTTACGTTTAAGTTTGTAATTGGCCCAATTGGGTTTTCTGGCGTTGGAGTGTAACAGTAGAAGTCCACAATGTTCGCAGTCGTTTCAATTGAAGACTTATAAAGAGGTCTGACTCCCCAGTCCGGGCATCTGATTGCTCTTTCGTCGTCAGTATAAGTTGTAGGGCATCCACAAGCGATGGCCAGTTTCTTTTTTGTCGATTTGTAATCTGTTTCACCTGCACCTGGAAGACATAGAGAGTATGAACCTGAACTTTGTGCAGTTTCAATACATTTCCAGTCAGCTAAGTACTGGGCCACTCTTTTTTCAGCGTCACTCTGAGGAGTCGTTCCCGGAGTTGTTGTTGATGGTGGAGTGTGCGAGATATTTGTACAAATATTAAAGATGTTCGGGAAGTTAATAAATGAAAGAGGGTTAACTGCATACTCACTCATGGCCTGGGCGTATTGCGAGTCACTTGTCGCTGAAGACTTAATACTGGCGTCCTTCACACACTGACCTTCAATACAGCAGTCAAAACCTTTAGCTTCACACGAAGATGTAGAGCATGAGCTTACTGGTGATGAAGAATTTGATGAAAGGTCTACCTTAATCGCCAGTGTTGAAAGAGTCACTCTTGTCGTCGCAATTTGTGACATTGTTCCGGCACTAACGTTACTTTCAAAAAGTTTAAGCGTAGTAGAAGTCAGGTATGTTCCACCAGAGCATGTCGGACAGATCTCAGCTAGGGAATAGGCGGCTGCAGAACCAGCGATTCCGTCAACTGAAGCCGTTCCACAGGCAGCTGCGTTTTCCGCGCGGCTTGGAACATCGACTCTGAAGAGTCTTTCAGTTGTTTTTGTCGAGTAATTGCTGATTGAAATAGGCACGAGTCTTAAACGAAGTTGTTTATTACTTGATCCATAGTTACCAACTAAACAGAAAGATTTCCCATTTTGGTAGTAAGGAAGATTTGTCGTGCTGTCACTGCTGATCAGAAAACTGTGAATGTTTGATCCACGCAGATACATCACTGTATCTGAATTTTGGTTAACAGTGATAGTTCCTGTAACCTTCAGCGAGGTAAACCAGTAAAGGGCCTCATCAGAAGCAAAAGTCGGAGTTGTTGTTCCTGTCGTTGTTGAAGATGATGAAGCCGTCGTCTTTTTTCTGTTGGTTCCAGCAGACTGAGGCATACAACCTTGAAGAATCAAGACTGTAGCGATAGTGAATATAAGCGAGTGAAGGGTCTTCATCACAATACTTATCGTCCGCTCTTTTTAATTGGGTTAACTCTTTAAATTATTAGAGAGTGATAGGTATATTTTACCGTGCAAACAGCAGCGAATTGATCGGTTTTTTAGGCAGCAAGACCAAAATGGCAAGCACTTAGAATTAATAAAGAATTATGGCCCAAGAAATTTTGCTTTAAATTGTGGAAACAATAAGAATGCCCGGTTTCGGTGGCAGTGGAGTAAAAAGATTGCCTATTGGCCGAAATTAAAGCCCCCTGATGAGGCAGAGGTCGTCGTTGTTGAGAATGGGTTTCCGTAACCAAAATAACCATAGTTATACATCCACGGGTTTTGGTTATAGATATCAAAAGTGTGCAGCATCTGCTTTTGGAAGATCGCCTGATCTGTCAGCATATTGATGTTTTGTTTCGTCTGGTAGTTATTAAACCACATTGGGATTAGAGAAGGGGCGACTGGAAGCACACCTTCACCAAACACTCGTAGAGCACTCTTCTTTTTTGTTTTTATGACTGAGTTCGATTTAGTGTCATAGTCGTAATAGTAGTTAGGATCTTTATACACTTGCTCTTTTCTTTCCTGTCTCTCAACGACTGTGTTTTCATTAGTGATCATGTTACAGACATCTTTAAATGAAGCTTTTAGAGCGCCTTCGCTGCTTTGACAGGTTTGCAGGAAGTCGCGCATCTCATTAGGAGAGAATGTCATTGTTGAAGAAGCTTTCTGGGAGCTGATTTCTTTGGCAAAAGAGTTACCGATGACAGCGGCTACATCAGTGCTTAGGCCGTAGACTTTATTTAATGTAAACTGAGCAGGCTCTGTTGAGCAACCTCCGGCCAGGCGAAGAGAGTCGTCTCTAAGCTCCATACTTTTAGAGTCTACATCGCATGAGCGCAGGTATTTTTCCGCTACATACTTTCTCATGTTTTCAATCGCGTTGTAGTTGGCGTTGGTCAGCTGGTTAATGTCGTTTTGGATACTTCTTGAGGCCTGAATGTACTTATCCTGAAGAGAGTCGACTTTAGCCGCAACTTCACCAATCAGGTCCTTACATTCTTTAATGATTGAAGCTTCAGTTTTAGTATTAAAAGAGCTGCAGTCCTCACCGAACTTTTGTGATTTGTTTTTAGCTGTTTTTAGGGCCTCTGAGATTTTTCTTTCAGCATCAACTTCATCTGTGCCACCCAATTCCGGGCACTGAAAAAAGAAAAGCGAAAGACCACTTAACTTTCCTCTGGCCTCTTTACATGTTTTTTCACCGCTCGCTCCGGCAGGAGCTCTGGTGAGGCTTTCATAAATTTCAGAAGCGGTCGCTACCTGGGCCATTTCTTCAATTTGATTCATCATATCTGTTTCAACATTTGGCTGCTCAGGAACTGTACGGCCTGAAACAATGTTCTCTACGATGCCCTGGTATCGTCTAGAGTTTTCTTCAAAGGCCTGTTGCAGGATTGATTTTTGGGTCGTTGAAAAGTGCACTGCACTTAATTCACCCGACACCGATTTCACTAAAGCATCTCTTTGTGCAGGAGTGCTGGCAATTCCTTCACAGATACCGGTTGCAAATGGCTTCTTCTCATTGAGACAATCCAGGATTTTATCCTTTGGAAGGTCCACTTCGAGCATCGCGGTTGTCTCTGGGGCCTGTTCATTAAGCATTTTTAAAATGACATCAGGTTTTACATCTTTGGGAATAGATTTTAGAATGGCATCGGCATCAATGCGCACTTCTTTTTTTGCATCGGCACTCTGAATGCTATCATAGGCCTTTTTGAAAGAGGCCAGAACATTATCCAGTTCGCGGAATTTAGACTTCGATTTGAAAGAAAATGTCTTGGTTACACTTTCAAAAAGAGTTGCTCCCGGTTTATCCTCTTCAACGATCTCCTTACAGATTTCTGTCTCAGGAGAGTTTTTACATAGATGGCTCATGGTGAATGTTTCAGGTTTAGAGAAATCTGATTCTTTTGATTTTCCTAAAAGTGTAGAGAGCACACTTAAGATCATCCCGTTTCTGATAACACCTTTTAGGTCATCGATAGAATTTTGAACTTTAACGTCGGCGGCTTTTTGTTGTTGGGCCCTTAGAGCATCTTGCTGGGCCTTAGTT
>CAXHHE010000167.1:0-7601 GCA_964016365.1 uncultured Bacteriovorax sp.
TCTACACAGAAGCCTTCGTCGGCAGCGTCAGATGTGTATAAGAGACAGCATCGCCGCTGTCGCTAATCAGCCAGACTTCAAATGGGAATTTAGAACTCTACAAAGTGATGAGCCCAATGCCTTTTGTCTTCCAGGCGGAAAAGTGGCCGTTTACACTGGGATCTTTAAATACGCTAAAAACGAAGCTGGACTGGCAACAGTTATGGGACATGAAATTGGACACGCAATCGCCCGCCACGGTGGTCAGCGCATGAGCCAACAAATGGCAACCAACGCTGCTCTTGCAGGATTGGCCGTTGTTGGTCTTTCAAAAATGGACAATACAAAAAAGACTGTAGTCATGGCCGCTCTTGGAGCAGGTGCGACTTACGGAATCATTCTTCCTTTCTCAAGAAAGCATGAAACAGAAGCTGACGAGATTGGATTAGTGCTTATGTCAAAAGCAGGATACGACCCTCGCGAGTCTGTTAATTTTTGGGATCGCTTTTCTCAAGCGAGTGCAGGGAAAGCGCCACCTGAATTTTTATCAACTCACCCTAACAGCACTAACCGTAGGGATCACTTAAGAGAGCTTCTGCCAAAGGTTCTTCCCGATTACGAAAACTCAGCAAAACTTGGAATTGGAAAAAATTTATAATAAAAAAAGGCCCTCATAACGAGGGCCTTTTATTTTCTACTTTTTCTTCGCTTTCTTTTTATCAGCTTTCTTCTCTACTTTCTTTTCTACTTTCTTCTCTACTTTCTTTTCTTCTTTAACTGGCGCAGGCTCTGGGTAATTAAGTTTTACCACTACCGCAAAGTGATCCGAAAATCCCATCTTTTCTTTTGTCTTGGCACTTGTATCGAAGCGATTCGGCACCATAAAAGTTTTAACGTCTTTTTCGTCTTCACTTCCCAGACCTTTTCTCACTTCTTTTAGTGCAAACTTTGGAAGGTAGATTTCAAAGCTTGCGACGTCGATCTCTAGGTCTTTTCCGTCCTTAAGAGCGCTCGTAAAGAAAATATGGTCTAGCATGTTCCACTGGTTTTTCGGAGGGTAATAGTAAGTTCCTTCCGGTAATTTCTTTTTTACATCGTCACTAATCGATTTATCAGCTTTGAATGTATCGGCCAGGTCAGAAAATAGATTGTCCTTATAAAGAACTGTTTTAAATGGGTGTGGGTTGTTTTCATCGATAGTGTTGAAATCCCCCATCGCAATAATTCCCATATTAGGATTTTTTGCCAGGATTTCTTTTACTCTTGTGGCCAGTACTTCAGCGGCCTTCACACGCCATGAATCCGGGTTTGCCAGTGAAGGCCAGTGGTTAACAAAAATCGTTAACGGCTGACCGCCAACAGTGAACTCCACTTCAAGAATGTTTCTTGATGGGTAGTCAACTGGAACGTGGTGTTCAGCGCGAGAGATTTTTTTAATGTCTGGTGATGTTTTATAGAGAAGAGCAACGTCGACACCACGGTTATCCGGGCTGTCTGTCATCTCCATATTTTCGTAACCAAGCTTCTTAGCTAAACGGCCAACCACATTTGGGTTTTCCACTTCAACTAAACCAAGAAAGTCAGGAGTGCCTGCTCTTTCTTTAGTCACGACATCGACGATCTGAGAAAGTTTGATTTCAACTTTTTCATCAGTCCAATCAGCGTCGTAACACTCTTGTCTTCTGTATTTACTTTTTTCTTTAGCGCAGGCCTCTTTTTTTCCCGGAGCATCTTTTGGTAAAAAGCTCCAGTCAATTTTGCCTTCGTCATGAGTGGCATCAAAAAGGTTTTCTACGTTGTATGACATAATCTCCACAGACTTTGCCTGTGCATTGACTGCCATAATCGCAAGTAGCAATGATAAAATCATTTTCATGAAAGTAAGCTCCTTCTTAAGTGAATGAGCCTAAAATCTAACAGACTTAGAGTTCAGTGACTAGCGAAAGCACGTCGTCATGATGGGTTTTCGTTTTGACGTCATCCATTATGTGCTTGAGTTTACCATCGCTCCCAATAATAAATGTTGTGCGAAGGATCCCCATGTACTCGCGTCCCATGAATTTTTTAAGGCCCCAGACTCCATACTTTTCAGCAATCGCATGGTCTGGGTCAGAAAGAAGTTCGAAATTGAGTTTTTCTTTTTCAATGAATTTTTTAAGTTTTGCCGGCTCATCCGGGCTGATTCCAAAAACAACAGTGTTAGCTTTCGCCAATTCTTTTTTAGAGTCGCGGATACCACAGGCCTGAGTCGTGCATCCTGGAGTCATCGCTTTGGGATAGAAATAAAGTACGATCGTTTTATCTTTGATTTTCTTTAGATCTACCTGTTCACCATCTTGGTTTAAAAGAGAGAATAAAGGTGCTTTAGTTCCGACTTTAGGAAAGGCCATGAGATCTCCTACCACTTGTTTCTTAATTCACGAAGTTTAATGAAAATAGTTTTATCACTCTCACCTTGAAGCTGCAAATGCTGCTGAATCTCTGCTTCTCGAAGGCGAAGAAAAGTATTTATCTCACGCTCTTTTTTCATATCGTTAATGAAAAAGACTTCATTGAGATTGATGCCCTCTAATTTATTTAAATAGGCCTTCGCACTTTTATTGCTGGCCTCAATGTTGAGAGTGAATTCCAGGTTTCTTTTTAAATACTCGTGCCCAGGATAAATGAGAAGTTCATCTGGGTATTGAGAAAAAATTCCACTAATTGTTTCATACAGCACTTCAGGATTTCCGCCGTTGTGACAGTTGCCCACTCCCGCATTGAAAAAACAGTCCCCAGTAAAAAGCGCGTGAGGCACGCCTTTTTCTTTAAGCATTAAGCAAATATGAGACATCGTGTGCCCCGGTGTGAAAACAGCCTCCAGAGACCAATCACCACTTTTGTAAACGATATCGCCATCTCGCAGGTCTTTTGTTTTTCCCGGGATATTGGCCTTCTCATGGGCATAAACTGGACACGAAGAAACTTTTAAAAGCTCCTCATTGCCTGAGTAATGATCGCAATGATCATGGGTATTAATAATCCCAGCGAGCTTCTTGTCCTCACCTAAAAAGTCCTTAACTTCCGAGGCATTAAACGGATCAATGCAATAAATGGCCCCATCAGAAAAAGTGATGATATAGCAGAAGTTTCGTAGGGTATTCTTAAAGAAGATTTGCTGAACTTTCATAGGCTTCATACTATAATAGTTAAGAGAGGGTTTAAATATGGAAGCTAGTTTTTTTACCAAAATTTTTTTAGTGGCCCTATTCGTTAAAAGTCTAATTGAAAGTATCTTAGACAAACGCAATATGGACCACATTATCAAGCACAAAAACGAAGTGCCGGAAAAATTCAAAGATCAGATCACACTCGCTGATCACCAAAAAGCTGCGAGTTATTCAGTCGAAAAAATTAAAGCATCGCAAGTTTTTCACTTAGTGGACTTAGTCGTTTTTCTGGGACTGACCCTTCTGGGTGGACTGGAGCTCATTAACCACTTCGCCATGGGCTTTTCGGCCTCACCGATTATGACCGGGCTTATCTTTTTTGGTTTCCTGGGAATTTTTAGCAGCATCGTCTCGCTTCCCAAGACACTTTATTTCACCTTCGTTATCGAGGAGAAGTATGGCTTTAACAAAACCACATGGAAAACATTTTTGGCAGATATGTTTAAAGGTGCTTTATTGACGGTGGTTCTTGGTGGCCCTATCGCCTACGCTATTTTATGGTTAATGGCCAAGATGGGGAACCTGTGGTGGGTTTACACTTTTCTTTTTCTGAGCGCAGTTCAGTTACTGCTTCTTTTTATTTACCCGACTTTTATTGCACCGATCTTTAACAAGTTCACTCCACTTGAAGAAGGTGAAGTCAAAAATAAAATTCTTAATCTTCTCGCTCGCTGTGGATTTACCAGCTCAGGTCTTTTCGTTATGGATGCTTCGAAAAGAAGCGGCCACGGAAACGCATACTTCACAGGTTTTGGGAAAAACAAGCGCATCGTATTTTTTGACACTCTTTTAAAAAGCCTTGATGCTGAAGAAGTTGAAGCAGTTCTTGCTCATGAACTTGGTCACATGAAAAAGAAACACGTGATCAAAGGAATGATTAAGGGATTTCTTTTTAGCTTTATAGGTCTTGCGGTTTTAGGTTATTTAAAAAACAACACGGCCTTCTTTAATGGCCACGGTGTTCAGACCATCACCGACTATATGGCCTTAACGTTATTTTCAATGGTGGCCGGGACTTACACTTTCCTGCTGACTCCACTTTCTTCTTACACATCAAGAAAGTATGAGTATGAGGCCGATCAATTTGCCTCTGAGAATGCTCAGGCGGGAAAACTTATTTCAGCTTTAGTGAAGATGTATAAGGACAACGCCAGCTCACTGACACCAGATCCTGTTTTTAGTAAATTTTATTATTCTCACCCTCCCGCATTGGAGAGAGTGAGTTTCTTAGAAAAATTACAAGGCGTAAGGACGGAAGTCCGAACGAACTAAAGAATACATATGCATATCGCGGGGTTTACCTTTTAAGTACATCGAAGCTTTTAAGGTCCCCTCGTAGTGCATCCCTAACTTTTCCATCACTCGCGAACTCTGCGGATTTAAAACATCACAACGGCACTGAAGTCTTTCAATCGCAAAATGTTTAAAAGCGTAATTGATGATCGCCTTTGATCCTTCAACGACTAATC
The DNA here is from genome assembly GCA_964016365.1 of uncultured Bacteriovorax sp. GTDB lineage: Bacteria > Bdellovibrionota > Bacteriovoracia > Bacteriovoracales > Bacteriovoracaceae > Bacteriovorax. Next base: position 4,658 of record CAXHHE010000167.1, read on the forward strand.
CTTTCCCCCAATGCTCTTCACTTAAAGCGTAAGCAAGTTCAAAGATGCGGTTTTTAGGACTTGCCGGGATAAGCCCTACACTTCCAATCACTTTCCCTTTAGGATCATCCTTTAAAACCAGGACCATTGGATCAGGTGCACCTTTAGCGTAAGAGCTTTGGGCATAATCAATAAACTTTTGAGTGTCAGCAATCGTCTGGTGTGGCTCCCACGTTACATAACGGGCCACATTTGGATTCTGGCAGTATTCAAAAATATCATTTAAGTCTGTTTGTTTTACTTTTCTTAAAATCAGGCGCTCTGTTTCAAATGACTCCACAGGAAAAGGCGCAAACTCTTCTAAAAGAGGAAAGCTCTTCACTGCTTCTTTAAAAAAAGTTTCGAGCTCTGGAGTAAAAGCTGCCAGTCTGTTGCAATCGATATCCAGCTCGGCCACAAAGTGTCCGGCCTTATCGGCAATCGGAACCACAAGCTCCGAGCGAGTCTTCAAACTACAGGCAATATGAGTGGAGTCTTTAGTCACATCGGCCACATTCACTGTGCGCTCTTCTCTGAGTGCCATTCCACAAAAACCGCGGTCAATAGGAATGCGGACGTGATCAGTATGTTCACCAATAAATGGCCCTAAGACTAAGTCTGTCGAGTTCAGTTTATGCAGGTAACTTTCTTTGTAGTAAATCCCAATCCAATCGCACACTGCTGGTTGTTTTGATTTGAGAGTTTCAAGCCACGCTAGAACTTTCGCGAAATAAATATCCATATTAAGCCGTCTTGCTAAAAAGCACTTCGTTAAAAACAGTTTTTAAATGATCGAAGTATGGTTTTCTGTATTTTTCGATCTCATTATGTATCTCATGGTAAGCACCATCAAAAACTTTAAGCTGAAACGATTTATCCACCGTCGTAAAGTATTCAATTAAATCGCGGCTTCCCACTACGTGGTCTGCTCCACCAACTGAAACATAACTCGGGCAAGTCGATCTAAGTGGTCTTGAGAAAGTACTCTTAACTGTCTTCATGATTTCAAACATAAGTTTTGATTCAAGCTTAAGTGAGTTGAGCGGGTCTTTGATATAATCATCTTTCACGCGTGGATCGTGAGAAAGGTATTTTAAATCAACAAGTCCACCAAGCCCTACAGAATATGGAAGATTACTTGCCGAATTAAAAAATCCCATTGGTAGAACTTTTACCAGTGTTCCTAAGAAACCGTCAGCACCACATGGTGGAGCATTGACGATCAGGCGCTCTGGATAAATATTTTCGTCTACATAGTTTTGAATAAATGAACACGTAATCAGAGCACCCATCGAGTGTCCAAAAAGCACGTAGCGGTTCATGCGGTATTTTTCTTTTAAAAATCTCGTGATCTCTAAAAGGTCTTCCATATAAAGATTAAAATCTTCGATATAAGCTTTTTTCCCCGTGCTTCTGCCGTGGCCTCTTAAGTCGTATTGAAAAATGTTGAAATCGTGGCCGAAGAGGTCCACTAAGTATTTGTGGCGCTCAAGGTGCTCCTGGACTCCGTGAGTTGCGATAATCCAGACCGGGCTTCCTGACTCTTTCACCTGAGTGTAGAGCTCTGCTCCGTCGCGCATTTTAAGAAACTTTTTATCCATGAACATTGGGGCCCCCAAAAAGATTGATGCCCCAATTCTACAATAAGATCTAAATAAAAAACAGCCTCGAAATTATTTCTTAAGCAGGCGGCATTCACGCCCTTGGTATGAGTATTCAGTGACTTCGTTAAGAGGTACAACTTCAATACCTTTGTCTCTGAAAGTCTTTAAAAGAACTTCTACTGTGTCTACCGAACGAGAATGGATATCGTGCATTAAAACCACGCCTCCGCCCATTGGATTTCTGATCGTATACTTCTCTTTTTTAGGTTTTCCTGACCATCTTCCTTTTACCATATTGTAGGCCGTTCCACCTTCGATGTTCGCAAGGATGTTTGAAATAACATCTCCCTGATCCATTGGTTTTAACCAATCCAGAGAGTCAATATCCCAAAAAGCAAAGTTGATACAGTTATCGCCAAAAAGTTCCTGAGAAACCTCTTTCATCACATTCATGTGGTGGTAAGAAAGAGAACCTGCTCCGTAAGCTCCATATGGAAAACGGTAGTAGATCTCTCTATTAGGTGCATCGACGCTCTCAAGCACCTGAGCGACATTTAAAATCGATTTCTTCAATCCTTCTCTGTAATCCACCTCTGACTTTGAATTGTTGTTCTCGTGGTCGTGGTGGTGACTAGCGATGATATGACCTTCGCTTGCGACACGCTTAATAAGTGGAAGAGTTTTATCGTTGAATTTTTCTGAAAGCATGAAAAATGTCGCTTTCACATTGTACTTCTTTAGGATTTCCAGAAGACGTGGAGTTTGAACTGGATCTGGTCCATCATCAAAAGTTAAAACTACTTTTTTCGTTCCAAAAAGTGAACGCGTTTTATACTGATCAAAACCAGTGTCTCTTCCTGGTCTATAGTCTTTTCCCTCTTCCGGGAATTGTTTATCTGTAATCACCTGAGCGTGGCCCAGAGACGATAAAAGTAATAGTGCTGAAAGTGCTAATGTTTTCATTTTTTATCCGTGGTTGTTAGTTGCAAAGTTTTTCAAAATCAGGATTCACTTTCCCTGCCTCATACTTGATCATCTTCCAGTTATGAGCTTCATCAGGATTATCTTTAAAACGACAGAGGTTTCTAAGGACGCGGCTAGTGTCACTTCCACCCAGGGCCATTTTTTTTACATTTTCTAAAACGCTGATGACCGTGTTGGCATCAGACATAGCAAAGACTTCTTCAACATCCTGAGCGACCAGGCGTTTATCAGAAGGATTTTTTCCTTTGGCGATACGAAGAAGAGCGTCTGCTTTCGCTGTTCCCGTGTAATCCTGTCTCTTATACACATCTGACGCTGCCGACGAAGGCTTCTGTGTA